>JAUVPO010000232.1 GCA_030598625.1 Deferribacteres bacterium
ATTATAGTAAAATAGACAACTATGAATGACAAACCTGATTACAAAAAAATAATAACCGAAAAACTGAAAAATCCTCAGTGGAGGGTAGCAATTGCTATTATTCTCTCGACCGTTTTTTTATTGTTCTGGAGCCATATAAGTCAAGATGTTGGTCCGAAACAGTATGGCATAAGTTACAGTCAGTTTATTGAACAGCTTAATGCAAATAATATTTATTCCGTTACAATCCAGGGAATGCATATAAAGGGAGAATTTAAGAAAGACGTTAATATCTATCTTTTAGTTGAAAATATTGAACGAACCGTGAAATTATTCCAGACATTCCTGCCCTCTTTCCAGGGAGAGGAACTGCTTTCAAAACTCAGGGAAAAAGGGGTGTTAATAAACGTGGAATCTCCGGAACGGATGTCACCCTTCTGGCAGGTAATAGCCGGAATCGTGCCGTGGGTCCTGATTATCGGCATCTGGATATTAATAATGCGAGGCGCTCAAAAGGTACAGGGCGGGCCCGGAGGGCTATTCTCCTTTGGGACAAGCAAGGCAAAACTCCATGATGTTAAGCAAACGATAGTTACTTTCAAAGATGTGGCGGGGATGGACAGTACAAAAAAAGACCTCAAGGAAACAATAGAGTTTTTAAAAGAGCCTTCAAAATTTAAAAAACTCGGGGCAAAAGTCCCGAAAGGGGTCCTCCTGTTCGGCCCCCCCGGGACAGGAAAAACCCTCCTTGCGCGGGCAGTCGCCGGTGAGGCCGGCGTCCCTTTTTTCAGCATCAGCGCATCGGAATTTATCGAGATGTTCGTGGGAGTCGGAGCTTCACGTGTCAGGGACATGTTTCAGAAGGCAAAATCGTTCCAGCCGAGCATAATTTTTATAGATGAGATTGACGCTGTAGGACGCACACGGGGCACAGGCCTTGGAGGCGGACACGACGAGAGGGAGCAAACCCTGAATCAGCTTTTAAGCGAGCTGGACGGTTTTGAACCTCATGAAGAAGTGATCGTTATAGCGGCAACGAACAGGCCGGATGTCCTCGACCCCGCCCTTCTCAGACCAGGTAGATTTGATAGACACATCATAATTGACCGGCCGGGGTGGAAAGACCGCAAGGGCATTCTTGAAGTCCATGTAAGAAATAAAATTCTCGCAGAAGATGTTGACCTTGAAGATATAGCCAAAGGAACACCGGGCATGACAGGCGCTGACCTGGAGAATCTCGCGAACGAGGCCGCCCTCATTGCAACAAGGGAAGACAAAGATAAAATAGAAAATAATGATTTTGAAGAAGCAAAAGATAAGATCCTGATGGGCGCCGTTAGAGAAGAGACCATCAACGATATGGAAAAAAGGATAACCGCATACCATGAAGCGGGACATACTCTTGTTGCCCGTGAACTGCCCGGCACTGACCCCATACATAAAGTAAGCATTATACCAAGAGGAATGGCCATGGGCGTTACCCAGCAGCTTCCTGAAGAAGACAGACATTTTTATCCGAAGTCATATCTGATGAACAAATTAGCCGTTGCACTTGGAGGCAGGGCCGCTGAAAAGATAGTTTTAAATGATGTGAGTACAGGAGCGCAAAATGACCTTAAAGAGGCGTCTTCCCTTGCAGAGAAAATGGTGGCGCAGTGGGGTATGAGCGATAAAGTGGGCCCCGTAAGTCTTGGAAGAGGCGAGGAGCATCCATTCCTGGGAAAGGAACTTGCCCAGCACAAGCGTTACAGTGAAGACATGGCCTGGCTTATGGACCAGGAAATACAAAAACTGATTATTGACGCGGAATCCAGGGCAGAAGAAATATTAAGGGCAAAGAGAAAAGTCCTTGATAGATTGGCTGAGACTCTTATTAAAGAAGAGATACTGGACAGGGATGATGTGGAACGGATAATCAGTGCAAGTGACTTAAATTAATCCATTTTTTATATTTTATATACGGATTTCAGACTATCTATAAATTCAAGATAGTCCCTGCATGGATTTAATAGCTCGACACCTATAGCATCGCGAAAATCAGGTGAGGTTGTTATCCTGCTCAGAGTTGCAGGTAAATGTAACACCTTTTCGTCAAGAGGAATAACTATTGTAAATCGCAGCGTAAAAGGAAAATGTATCTCCTTCACACTGATAAGCATACCTTTTTCCGAAAGGTCCGATACATTACCTGAATAATTCATATCACAGGAGTGAAAATTTACCGCCATATTCACGGGTATCCTCTCAAATTTTCTTTTTTCCATTATGTATCTTACAGAAAACGTTACATTCCTCTTTCATCCCAAAATGAGATTACTTTAAATCCATAACCTTCCATTATAATCACATTACATCCTGCCGATTGTTGCCGAGAGTTTTGCATAGCAAAAAAGTATACATAGTTTACTTTTATTGAAAAATTAAAGAAATCAGACAAAAGCTGATATTGGTATAGGAGTACTTCTAATTGCAATGTCGGTTTTTGTCTTACTTATCAGGGGCGTCAGCAAAAGAAGCAGGGATGTCATGTCCTGAATATTCAGGCAAGGCAGCTTTAATAGAGGGTTTTTATGAATTGCAAATATTTATGCGGAGGGTCTATAATTTCCAGGCCAACACTGTTTGTTAAGTCTTCAGGCAAGTTGCTATATGACCACTTTACATTACAATCCAGATTGATCGTTTCTCCGGCAGATAGTTTAAGTTTCAGGTTAAGCGCTGTTCCGGGAACAAATTCCCTTTGATTCTTTGCAGAAGCAGTTATCAAATAAATGCCGCTTTCTGAAAGATTTTCAATAAACAATGAAGAATTTTTGCTCCCTGAAATACGTTCAGCCCTTAAATTAACCGTTATCCTCTCAGACTGTCTTCTTTCCATATATCGTTTTTATTATCTCAAAAATATTTTCATGCTTAACAGGATCATATTGCTCTGAATTATAGCCAAGACTTTAAAGAAATGTAATAGTTTTGTCAAGTGATAAGTTACACGGCCTGTCCTTTATCCCCAAGAGTTCGGGAATTAACGGAAGCAATGACCATTGGTCATAAAAGATTAACCGGATCTACATCAACGTCAATTTTCATATCTTTAATGTCCCTTATCTTTCCTGTGATAAACGATGCTGTCTGACGAAGCGCTTTTGCGTTTCTGCCTTTTAGAACAAGATGCCATCTCCAGAGGTTTTTGATCTTTTCAATAGGGGCCGGCGCGGGTCCCAGAATCTCTATCTTGACATTGCCGGAGGGTGTAATTTTCTTAATCATTCCCGAAACGCCCTTTAAAATCTTTTTTGCATGGTCTTTTGTTTTAAAACTCAGGATAATTCTCAACAGCCTGCTGAAAGGCGGATAGGAGAGTTCCTTTCTTAATTCTATTTCTCTTTCATAAAATCTTTTATAATCATGATTACGAATATAATCAAACACATAATGATCGGGTTCATAAGTCTGAATGTATGCCTTTCCCGGTATATTACCCCTCCCTGACCTTCCCGCAAGCTGCGTGAAAAGCTGGAAGGCCCTTTCAGCCGACCTGAAGTCAGG
>JAUVPO010000040.1 GCA_030598625.1 Deferribacteres bacterium
AATGACTGACTGATGAAATTCTGTACAAATATATTGTAAGGAGCGCCGGAATCAACCTCCCAGACAACATTGTCCCCTGTGTAAAAAGAGTCGATGAGCCTGTCAAGGCTTTTTATACCCGAGGAAATTTTTTGCACGGCAAACGGTTACCTTTTGCTATGAAGTTATATAAGTTAAAAAGAGCAGCCGGTCTTTGTCAAGGATTATTTGTACGGATATAAAAATTGCTTAAATTTCAAGCGATTCGGTTAAACGGCTTAAATGGTTAAAATATATTTAGACTTTCATTTTCCATGCCGCAGAATTTTTGTACTTTTGCTCTATAGCGCTTTTTTCTTGAAAACAAGGACTTGTGTGGCTTATGATATCAGCATAATCATACCGGATTCCACCAACCGTGACCCGGTAGATATCTAAGTATAAATCTATTCTTAATATTACTTAGTCTTTTGGGAAGGTTGTTTAGGTCTGATATTTTTTTGTTAAAGCAATACAGTATTGCTTATTCCTGATTTAGCATTACTTATTTTTATCATTATCAAGCATTTTTTTTATATGATAAGGTACCGTAGGTAAATTCCATATAAATAGGAGATACATATGCCCAGACGCGATGATATTAAAAAAGTCATGATAATCAGCTCCGGTCCCATCGTTATCGGCCAGGCGTGCGAGTTTGATTATTCAGGCACTCAGGCCTGCAAGGCGCTCAGAAAACTCGGATATGAAATCGTGCTTGTTAATTCAAATCCTGCTACGATCATGACCGACCCCGGGATGGCTGATGTAACGTATATTGAACCTTTGACACTTGAATACATGACAGAGATTATAAAGAAAGAACGGCCGGATGCATTATTGCCAAATCTCGGAGGGCAATCAGGTCTTAATCTCTCTTCCGAACTTGCAAATGCAGGGGTGCTGGATAAATATGGCGTGAAGGTCATCGGTGTGAACATTGATGCTATTAAGAGGGGCGAAGACCGTCAGGCATTTAAAGACACCATGAACCACCTCGGCATTGAAATGCCCCGCAGCGATATCGCCCTCAGCGTAGAGCAGGCGGAAGAAATCGCAAACAGGCTGGGATTGCCTGTTGTTGTCCGCCCTGCATATACCATGGGCGGCACAGGGGGCGGTCTTGTCTATAATCTCGAAGAACTACGTACTGTAACAGCACGCGGTCTGTCGGTAAGCCTTGTGGGTCAAGTGCTTATAGAGGAGTCTGTGCTGGGCTGGGAAGAGCTTGAACTTGAGGTTGTCCGCGATGCAAAAAACCAGAAGATAACAGTCTGCTTTATAGAAAATGTCGATGCAATGGGTGTGCACACAGGTGATTCTTTTTGCACTGCCCCTATGCTGACTATAGACGGAGACTTGCAAAAGCGTTTACAGAAATATTCCTATGACATCGTAGAGGCAATTGAAGTTATCGGCGGCACAAATATCCAGTTTGCCCATGATCCCGAAACCGGCAGGGTCGTGGTGATCGAGATTAACCCGCGTACTTCCCGCTCGTCAGCCCTCGCATCAAAGGCCACCGGGTTCCCGATCGCATTGGTATCCTCTTTGCTGGCAGGCGGACTGACGCTTGACGAGATTCCATACTGGCGCGAAGGTACACTGGAAAAATATACTCCGTGGGGCGAGTACGTGGTTGTCAAGTTCTGCCGCTGGGCATTTGAAAAATTTAAAGACGCAGAGGATAAACTTGGCACCCAGATGCGCGCAGTAGGTGAAGTCATGAGTATAGGCAAGACTTATAAGGAGGCTTTCCAAAAGTCAATCCGCTCACTTGAGAACAGTCGCTACGGACTCGGTTTTGCAAAGGACTTTAATGGAAAATCCCTGACCGACCTGCTTGAGATGCTCAGAGAACCAACAAGCGAGCGTCAGTTTATCATGTACGAGGCTTTAAGAAAAGGCGCAGAGATTGACGTCCTTTACAGGAAGACACATATTAAACCCTGGTTCATTAAGCAGATGAAGGAGCTGGTGGCTCTTGAGGAAAAACTTCTTCAACACAAAGGTAAACTTCCTCCCGATGATCTCCTTGTTCAGGCCAAAAAAGACGGATTTTCAGATAAATACATTGCACAAATTCTTAATATGCCGGAAAAAGAAATTCGTGATAAGCGAACTTCGCTCGGTTCAGTGGAGGCATGGGAGCCCGTACCCGTAAGCGGAGTGGAAAATGCTGCGTACTACTATTCTACGTATAATGCGCCTGATAAAGTGGAAGTGAGTAAAAACTCCAAAATCCTGGTTCTGGGCGGTGGCCCGAACAGGATCGGACAGGGAATTGAGTTCGATTATTGCTGTGTTCATGCAGCGTTTACTTTGCGGGACGAGGGATACGAGTCAGTTATGATCAACTGCAATCCTGAAACCGTATCAACGGACTATGATACATCGAATAAACTCTACTTTGAACCATTAACGGTTGAGGATGTCCTTGCTATTTACGAAAAAGAAAAGCCCGAAGGTGCAATTGTTCAGTTCGGCGGTCAGACACCGCTTAATATAGCGGCTGAACTGGAAGCGGCTGGTGTGAATATTCTCGGCACAAGCCCCGAAGCTATTGATCTTGCTGAAGATCGTGGCAGATTCCGTAAGCATATGGCGAAGTTAAACATTCCTTACCCTAAATCCGGGATGGCAAGTACACTGGATGAAGCGCTCTTAATCGCCGATGAGATTGGATATCCCTTGATAGTAAGGCCTTCTTATGTTCTTGGCGGACGCGCAATGGAAGTAGTTCATGATGAGGAAATGTTGAGGGAATATGTTGCTGCGGCTGTGGAAATTTCGCCTGAACGCCCGATAATCATTGATGAGTTTCTGGTGAATGCGATTGAAGCGGAGGCCGATGCAATTGCCGACGGTACGGACGCATTTGTCCCGGCAGTAATGGAACACATCGAACTGGCGGGCGTTCATTCAGGTGATTCCGCCTGTGTTATTCCGCCTGTCAGCATCCCACAGAAACACATCGAAACAATAGAGGAGTATACCAGGGAAATTGCCATTGAACTGAATGTTAGAGGACTGATGAATATCCAATATGCAATATTGGATGATAAGGTTTATGTTCTGGAAGCAAATCCACGGGCAAGCCGGACAGTACCTTTGGTCAGTAAAGTCTGCAATATTCCAATGGCTCGTTATGCACCACAGATTATGCTGGGAAAAAAGCTGAGTCACTTGAACCTGAAACGCAAACCGGTTCCGCATTTCGGCGTTAAAGAAGCGGTTTTCCCTTTCAATATGTTCCCTGAGGTAGATCCCCTTCTCGGACCTGAGATGCGTTCAACGGGAGAGGTTCTCGGAATGTCAGACAATTCAGGACTCGCGTTTTTCAAGGCACAGGAAGCTACGAAGCAAAGCCTTCCAACGGAAGGGGCTATTTTGCTCACTGTCTCAAAAAGAGACAGGGCCAGCGCCGTTGAAGTTGCAAAGCGGTTTGATGATCTTGGATTTACAATAAAGGCCACGAAGGGAATACATGATTACCTTGCGGGTCAGGGGATTCATACGGAACAGATACACAAGATCCACGAAGGCCGTCCCAATATCCTGGATGCAATCGCAAACGGAGAGATAAATCTTGTAATTAATACCCCCAGCGGAAAAGAGAGCGCTGTCGATGACTCATATATAAGGAAAGCTGCAATAAAACACAAAGTGCCATACATTACTACAACTGCGGCAGCAATTGCATCTGCAAAAGGGATTGCAGCATATAGAAGAACGCGTGGTGAGGTAAGGAGCCTACAGGAATACCACAAAGATATAAGATAAACCGTTAACCGTCGTCCGTAATCAGTAGACGGATAACGGTAAATTTATGAGGTAATGGAAATGTGCAGACTTGCAGCTATAACATCGAGTGAATATTTTTCGCCAATAGAAAATATCATTGCGCTTGAGACTATGAAGGAGGGGCATGACGGATCAGGTATGGGGCTTATCCTAAAGGAGCTTGGCGGTGAGTTCGAAGAGTTGAAGGAATACCCTATACTCTCAGGCATATGCTCAAAAGAAGGAGTGAAGACGCTTGACGACTATATGAATAAAAAGGGATTCAGACTGAAATATACGTGGACGCCCAAGACCAGGCCGGTCAAAGGAATTAAAAGTCGCGACCATTATTTCGCAAGGGTTTACGACTATCCTGATATTTACAATGACAAATCTCTCGAAGAAAAAGAGACACTTTTACTGAAAACTCGCTTGTCACTCAGGAAACTGGGTGAAGGAGATGAGTCAATCATTGTATTCGCCTTCTATCCGGATATCATGGCATTGAAGGAAGTCGGCGACCCTTATCAACTTGGGGAGTTTTTCGGTCTTGATAATTCCTCTCTCAAGGCAAAAATAATCTTTGCACAGGGAAGGCAGAACACAAACTATGCAATCGATATGTATGCCTGCCATCCATTCTTTGTTCAGGGGTACGGCGCCATGACTAATGGTGAGAATACAGCTTTTGTTCCAATCAGGGAATTCCTGACGGGCAGAGGCTTCCCCGGGTATATTGGTTATAACAGTGACAGCGAAGTTTTCTGCCATATACTGCACTATACGTGCAAACAACTCGGCTACCCGCTGAAATATTATAAAGACATTATTACACCCCTGAAGCAGTCGGAGATCGATTCGCGGCCAGACAGCGAAGCGATAAGATTTTTAAAAATGTCTTTGAGGCCACTATGCATAGATGGGCCGAATTGCGTTATCGGGTTTACTCCTGACGGAACATGCTTCATGATTCAGGATGCAAAGAAATTAAGGCCCGGAGTTGTCGGGGGTGTGAAAGGTAAGTACGGACTTGTATCCGAAGAATGCGGATTGGACCGCGCTATCCCTAAAAGGCAAACTTTTCAGGATATATTCCCCATGAAATATGACATGGTCATGGTCAAGCCTGATGCTGAAGAAGTGACAGTCTGGAACCAGTTGCACGGTTAGACAACATCATTTAATCTGTTCGAGGAAGTTCAATTATAAATGACGTGCCTTTCCCGATCTTACTCTCCGCTTCTATAGTACCGCCCTGTTCAGCTATGATGCCATGAGCAATCGAAAGCCCAAGCCCGGTCCCTTTATTCACAGGCTTTGTGGTAAAAAACGGATCGAATATCTTGGGAAGCGCTTCCCGGGGTATTCCGTTGCCGTTGTCGGATACTGTTATAATGATGTTATTTGATTTTTTATCATAGGCTGTTTTGAACTCAATTGTTCCGCTTCTGTCTGTCTCAGAGATTGCGTGCTCGGCATTAATTATCAAGTTTAAAATAATTTGTTGCATCTGCTGGCGATCAATATGAGCGTACAGATCTTCTTCGTAATCTTTGATTATTTCTATATTAGTTGTCTTTAGCCGGTATTCATGGAGCTCAATAGTCTTATCAATGATATCATTGATATTTTCAAGATTCTTGCAGGCCGGCGCCTGTCTTGAAAATGCAAGCATATTTTTCACAATTTTTTTGCATCGTATTGCCGAATCATAAATATTCTGCAAATATTTTTTTGAGAGTTCACCCCCGTTTTTCATTAGCAGCATTTCAGTGTATCCAATAATCCCTGTAAGAGGATTATTGATTTCGTGTGCCACACCGGATGTCAGGGTGCCAAGAGACGACAATTTGTCCAGGTGATAAACCTGGTCTTTTAAACGGCGTGTTTCTGTAATATCTTTCATTATGTAAACAGCTGCATCATGATTATCAAAGAAAATGGGAAAACAACTTATAAGATATATGGATTCATTAATTTTTCTTTCTATATATTTATGACAAAGGCTGTCCTTGTTTTTCGGCAACATACACCATTCGTGCGGACCCTTTAAATCAAAGAGTTTGAAATATGGTTTCATTATTATGTCGGCAGGCTCTCTTCCGAAAAGGTTTGCAAATGCCTTGTTTGTTCTCAATATCTTATAATCGTTATCAATAACAAACAAATAATCCGTTATTGCATCAATTATATTTTGCCACCATTTATGGCTTTTATATATTTGTTTAAAAAGAAGTGAACGTTGTTCCCTTTTTTCCTCTGCATCTTTCTTTAAGATAGAAGCGCTCAGGGTCCTCTCTATGACATCAGGCAGCGAATCCGGATAACCAGCGTCCTTAATAATGTAGTCACAGGCTCCTTTTTTTATTGCCTCGGCAGCCAGTATCTCTTTCCCTTCTTCGATTATCACGATTACAGGAGTGGTTATGTTGTTTTTCTGAACTTCTCCGAGAAAATCAATGTCAGTAAGGGAAAACGCAGAGTCTATAAATATGGTATCAACTCTTTCATGAAGAAGTATATCAAGCCCTCCCACACTGTCCCGGGCCTTGACAATCTCGGTTGCAGGATAATAATTTTGAAAAGTCTTTTTAAGCAGTCGGCTGTCTTTAATATTTTGATTTATTAGAAGCACTCTTTGCATAGCAAGATATTTTTATAAGGGTTTTTCCCTTATAGTTAAATCTACGAACTTATCGGACGATTTGTGTCAACTTTACTTATAGCATACCTTGCGGCAAAGAATCAAAAAAAGTTGAAATCTCTCTACTTTCCTATGAAGTAATAAAGCAAATAAAGGTCGAGGGACAGCTTGACCTTTAAGATATCAACTTAAAGACAAAAGAGTGATAATTTTCCGACCAGGTCTTCTTTCGTTTTATTCAACCCGTGTTCTATTTTTCTGATCGTATTCTCTATATTATCGATTATATCCCGCAAGCTCTCTTTTCTTTGAGCAATAGGACCTTCAACATTACTCATAATATTATCTAAATAGTCATATATCTGTATTGCTGCCCCATCAGATGTATCTTTGAAAAGCTTTGCTACGTCATCGAGGTTAGATACGAGTTTTGACTCTAATGTATTGCCGTTAATACTAAGCTTTCCGGTTTTACTGTCGGTTGTTATCCCTATCCGGGCAAGTAGCTTGAAGCCACCGGGAGGTCCTGAAGCATTGCCTGAGACCGCGCTTCTTAATTTGTTTTCTATATTTCTCGCTGTACCCTCTCCGGAGAACATGCTGCATGCTCCTTTAGTGGAATCATCTTCCGTATTTGCAGAAAGAAAAGATACCACATCATTGTAAGCGTTTACAAAATCATTTATTTTATCCCCTGCCGAGTTAACGTCTGGCGTTACAGATATTAAGCTTGTTGAACCATCCCCCCTGTAAAGATTCATTGTCAGGCCTTCTATAACATCATCAATCGTATTAGAACTTCTTGAAATCAATATGCCGTCAAATGTAAAGACGGCATCTTTAGCCTGCTTCGTCCGAATAAAGACGCTCTTAGTAAAATCTACAGTATTATTGCTGCCATCCAGTGTGGTGCTATCCTCAACGATGATCTTATTTGTGCTACCCATATCATTCCCTTTAATTGATAAGCGGCAAGAAGAACCGTCATTAATGATGAATGCAGTAACTCCAGGGTTATTAGTATCATCATTGATCAGGTCTCTGAGGCCTTCGAGAGCAGTGTTATCCGCAACAGAAATAGCCCGAACGGTTTCCGCATAATTATATACAAAAATCTTATCACTGCCGCTTTTGTTTACTACTGTAGTGGGTAATGCCACTCCTCTGTGCACGTCCTTTTCCCTGGATGCAAGAGTCGATACAGAGATTGAATAGTTTCCTATGGGCGTGACGCCGCTTAATGTAACGTTTAAAACCGTTGAATCGCTAACCAACACGGACTTTGCATAAAAATTTGACGAAATCCTTAGTTTATCAAGAGCGCTTTTAAGGCTCAAAAGCTTTGCGGAAAGATCACTGTACGTATTGATCTTTTTATTATATGTGTATTTCCTGTTCTCTAATATGTAAATAGGCTGTCGTTTAATTTCAAGAAGATTGGAAATCAAATCATTATAGTCCAAACCAGAACTGGGACTACCGGCAGTAGAACTCGACATTTTATCCCTCCGCTTTCCTTTAAAATCCATATGGTATTATGCTGTTTATCAGGCTTAAGATTGATTACCAGTCAGCAGATACGTCGGTAATCCACGAGTTGGCGATATAATGCAACCACATCAATATACATAGCATCTATAATCTCTATCCTGACTATTGATATCTGCCTGCAGGGATACACCAGCTGAACTCAAAATTATTAAATCGTTATTAAGAGCGGTTATGCGCGTTTCAGCATGTGAACCAATTGCAGATTGCTGTGAAAGCCTTCTAATCCTGCTAAGGATATTGCAAACTTTATTGTTGCCGCATTTATCAGTTCGCACAACACGTTACCATTATGTTTAATTCTTTTAAAACTTATCGGCAATTCAAAGAAAAACTTTAGATAAAAGATGTCATATCTCCTGTAATATTTTTCCCGCTACTTTTAATGGATTTATACTGTATATACCAATTTCAATCGCGTTTTTGAGGACTTCAACCTTATCTGTTCTAATATCAGGGAGTTCGCTTATCAGTTTCCTGAGGTCATTTTTTTTCTTTGTCTTACCTGATGGCATTGTCTTATCTTTGCTTTCATATAACTCATCGGCATTAATATTATTGAATAGCTCGTTCCCCTCAAAAATATTTTTAGGATTATTGCCCTTTTTTATCACCATATCCCCCATTATTAAGTTTTAAATTCGTCATAGTTAATTTATCAATGTTACATTTTTATCATACATGCTGATAATAACTTGTAAATATACTTTATATATAATGCGAATACTATCAAGCAGTTTTAAAATTAAATTATTTTTGATTACAATTACTGTCATTTTATTTAACACCCACTTCATATCTTATCGGCAATTTTTCTAATAACTTTTGTCTTATTATTATGAAAGGAGAACTTTTGTAATATTTCTCCCTTTGGAAGAGGGAGAGATATAAATGAATTGATTTTCCAAACAGGTTAGAGAAGAAATAAAAATTGATCCAGTCGATTGCACGACGACTCTTAAGACTTAATGACGGGGCCGGAGTAGTTACTTAAGCTTTGTCTTGAGTTTGATAATGGCCTGACTATGGATCTGGCAAACCCTTGATTCCGTAATATTCAGAACCCGGCCTATCTCTTGCATTGTAAGCTCTTCCCAGTAATAAAGTGACAGCACTATTTTTTCCTTTTCCGGCAGCGTATCTATCAATTCTGCAAGTTTCTTGGCATTATCATTTTCTTCAAGAAGACTGAGAGGATTTTTCGCTTTGGAATCAGCTATACATTCCGCTATATTCAAATCACTGTCAGCGTATTTATTGTTTTTGAAGTCCTCCAGTCTTATAGGACTGGAAGATGTTGCATATTGCAGTATCTTGTAATAGTCGCCAAGGGGCATCTTTAGTAGGCTTGCTACCTCAGTATCATCCGGCCTACTTCCATGCTTCTTCTCAAGCTTGTCGCGTGCATTGTTGATTTCTTCAATCTTTTTTTTCATTGACCGCGGTATCCATGCCGTTGCCCTTAATTCATCAATCATTGCGCCTTTTATCCGCAATTCTGCATATGTCTTGAGTTTAACTTTCCCCGGCTCAAATCTGTCGACCGCGTCCATCAATCCCATTAAGCCGACACTTATAAGGTCGTCTATATTAATATGAGCAGGCAGTTTCCACGAAAGCCTGTAGGCGGTATACCTGATATAAGGCAGAAATTCCTTTATTATTTCTTCTTTTTTATCATCATTTATTTTTGGCTTACATTTTATCATTTTGTTTTCAGCAGACCTCCAAAAAAGAATTGAAGTGTTCCTTTAACATTGTTATTGTTTCCAATGGAAATTTTTTTAGCAATTTCAATCAAACATTTAGCAGCATCACTATCCGGATAAAGATCAACTAATGCCTTTTGTTGCTGAATAGCCTTCTGTACAAAGACGTCATGGGGCACATAACCCAAGTAGTCAAGTGATATGCCTGGAAATCTTTCAGCGGCAGTTGAAAGATTATTGTATACATCAATTGACTCTTTTAAATCCTTTACGTTATTAACCAGAATCTTGAAATTCTTTTCATGGTATTTCGTAAAGAGTACTTTTATCAATGCATATGCGCCTGTCATTGCTGTTGGTTCTGCTGATGTAACGATAATAATTTCCTGTGCAGCCATACAAAAGAACGATACATTTTCAGAGATTCCGGAAGACGTGTCTATCAGTAAGCAATCTACATTCTCGTTATACGATTCAAACTCCTCAATTAATCTCAACCTCTGAAACTCATCAAGTGAGGTCAGCTCCTGAATGCCGGAACTTGCCGGCAGTATCTTTATTCCTTGCGGACCTTCAACGATAAGGTCTTCCAGTTTCTTTTCCCCTTTAAACAGATGTTTGATATTGAATTTTGAGGAAAGATTAAGTATAACATCTATGTTGCTTAATCCAAGATCAGCATCAAATACCAGCACCTTTTTATCAAGTCTGCTTAATCCGAGTGCAAGGTTTGCAGTTATATTTGTTTTTCCAACACCACCCTTTCCGCTCGCTATAGCTATCGTTCTGACACTATTGCTTCCCGCAATATTCATTATGCACTCCCTGCCATTAA
>JAUVPO010000099.1 GCA_030598625.1 Deferribacteres bacterium
GCAAGCATCACATTCTCAACAGCATTGAGATAAGGAACAAGGTGCGACTGCTGTGTTATGAGTCCTGCCTTTTCTCTCCTGAATCTTGCCAGTTCATTCTCTGAAAGCTCATTGATGACCGCTGAATCGATAATCACTTTTCCACCGGTCGGGTTGTCCATTCCCCCGATAATATTCAGAAGCGTTGTCTTGCCTGAACCTGAAGGACCCATGATATTCACCCACTGACGCTTTTCCACTTCCATACTGACACCGCGGAGTGCGTATGCAGTCCCGTATTCTTTAACGATATCTTTTAATGTAATAAATGACATTTGCAACTGCTCCTGTTTAGAGTCTGTTTATAAACTACTGTCATTTGTCATTCCCGCAAGCAACGCGCATCGGGAATCCTTATGTGAAAAGATTCCGGACAAGCCGGAATGACAGAATAAGGCACTTTATGAACAGAGTCTATTTGAAATTACTAAACCCTGTCTTTTCTATTCTCCTTTCAATATAACAGCAGGACTTTGCTTCATTGCGTTCCTTACAGGGAAATGGCTTGCTGAAAGTGAAATAAGCAAACCGCTCACAAGAGAAAGAACGACCGTGTAATAAGGCATGGTTATAAATGAGCCGAACGCGCCTTTTGAAATCGCCTGCGCTGAAAAATAACCTGACACAAAACCTGCAATACCACCCAGCAATCCAATTAACACGGCCTCTGCCACGTAAAAAAGACTTATCGCATTCCTTGTAGCGCCTATTGCCATCATAAGCCCTATCTCCTCTCTTCTTTCAAGGACATTTGCACCCATCGTAGCGGCGACACTAATGACCGCTGCAAAAAGCACAACAACGGTCACCATTGCCATGAGAAGCTGTATTTTTCTCAGCAATGATTCTTCAGCAAATGCAACCTGACGGAAGGTCTTTACCTCCGCTGACGGCAAAATATTTTTTATACTGTCAACTGAATTATTCAGCTCTCCGGGCTTACCCCTGACAAGTATAGTACTGAACCTGTCTTTCTCTCCCGTCAATTCCCATGCATCAGCAGTCGAAATAATAAACGAATTGTCTTCCGGTCCCCCTCTCTCAATAAAGCCGCTAATCGTAAATTCCATTTCTCTGTTACTATTTAATAATCCCCCTTCACCCCTGCCTACCGGCCAGGCAGGCCCCTTTTCCAATAATATAGTTTCGCCTTTATCGAGTTTTAATGCATCCTTCAGATTAATGCCGGCAAGCATCTCATATTTTTTCGCAGGCCATTTCCCTGAAAGCCTCCATCCCCTGTCCTTAAATTTATTAATATCAAGCCCTATATTTTCAATTGACTGATCATTTATACGGACATTCCCAAGGACCTGCCCCTCCGCATCATTCACACTTTCAATTCTTAAGATTTTCCCGACTGCATCATAATTCAGATAATTGTTCTCTGCCGGAGAAACTATAATGTTGGCGCCATATGCCTTTAATTCCAGCCCCAGCTTTTCTTTTATGCCCGCAGTGATTCCAATCATGCCCGTAATCACTGCAACTGCAAGGGTAACAGAGATCGACGCGATGATTACGCGGCCTTTTCTTTGCAAAATTGATCTCTTAAGAAATAAGAAAATCCAGCGTTTTTTCATTCGCTCCCCTTCAGGACAACCGCCGGTTTTACATTTAAAGCCCTTCTGATCGGGAGTATAGTCCCGATAACGGAAATCAACACAGCGCTTCCAATAGCTGCTGGTAAAAGCATTGCCCTTAGCTTAAAGCCTGTACCGAAAACTTTTACTCCGATATATTCTGCTGCTGCAATTGACAACACATAACCAAGCAATCCCCCGATAAAACCGATCATTATGCCTTCTGATAAAAAAATAGTTATTATCTTTCCGCTGTCCGCGCCTATAGCTTTCATAAGCCCTATCTCTTCTGTCCTGCGTAAAAGACTCATTATCATTGTTGCAGATACTCCCAGAGCTGCCGCTGCCAATACAATAATGGACAGAAAATAAATTAGAAGCGTTAATTTTTTTAGGATCCGGCCTTCTGTCTCTGCAATCCGCCATACAGGTTTTGCCTTCGATCCCTGAAAAACCTCCTCAAGCTGCCTTGATATGGAAGTAACATATCCCGTGCAATACCATTTTTCGTATTCAACCTGACTCATGGTTTCAGGATTTTTTTGTGCAAACTCATCCATAGGCTTCGTAAGGGCACTTACCAAAACGCTTGATATATTACCATGTAACCCTTTGTTTTTTTGAACTATTTCCATTTCCATAAATATCCGATCATCCTCTACTCCTCCGGTCTCAAGGGTCCCCGAAACTCTGTAATTTGAACTATCTATTCGCAGATTATCCCCTGCCTTTATACCAAGTCTTTTCGATAAGGAACTTCCAATAATTACTCCGTCTTTAGAATCCGGCCACTGTCCATCTATATTCCACCATGGAGAAACAGTCGCGATACCTGCCGGAAAAGTCTTTTTCTCACCTGGAAGCGGGAGCTGCCTTTCATACCATGTTCCTATAAGATCAACGCTCTCAACCTTGCCGTTAATCAAGACTTCCGCCTTTGTCTCAAGAAAAGGCGCGATTCCCAAAATGTTATGTCTCCAGAATATTGTCTTTGACTTTACAATGTCCTCCTGTCTCAAATATCTTTTCTGGCCCGAAATGTCCGCCAGCCCTTCAATCTTTGGCTCAACAACTATATTTGCCCCGAATGACCTTAACTCTCTTGACACCTTCCCCCTTATTTCAAGTGAAATGCTTACAAGGGAAGCGGCCATTGCAGTACCAACGGCTACAGCGGCAATCATTAATGCCATTGCCTTTTTCTGATTTAGAAATGATTTTCGAATGATAGTTACGAGCATGTTATAAGCTTACATTATTCAATTAAATATTCAGTCCTGCACCCCTGTAATTAAATTCCGTGCTGCGTGGAATTCGAGAACGGGCCTGTCGTCTGTGTTAAGCGGGACATCAAGCCTCTGTTTAACTATCTCCCTGACCTGCTCCGGCCCTCTCGAAAGGACAAAAGGAAGCTCTACCCCGCTCTTATTCAACTCAATGGTCCTTTTTTTGATTTCCTCCACGTTAAATGTAAAAGGCGCTTCCGAGCCCACCAGAATCAGATCATAAGAATGCTTCACCTTCCATAGATGTACATGCTCAAATACAGAGCCGAATGTCCTTATCATCATTGTAACATCGTCATTTGAGAGCTGGTAGTATGGAAGCCACTGGCAGTAGATTCCGCCGGGATTGAGACTTGACGCCGCTATCTCATAAAACTCCCTCGTGAAGAGATTGCCCGTAGACGCTTCGGTAGGATATGAAGGCTCAGCGGATATGATGTCAAACTTCTTCTCAGTCAGTAAGAGATAATTTCTGGCATCATTGATTTTTACATCTACGTTGTCTAAAAGCCCCGGCATGCCGAATGTCCTGATCGCGTCAATAACACCTTTATTTATTTCAACCAGATAAAGGTCGCTGACATAATCTTTCGCGGCAGACAGGGTCACCCCCGTCCCGAGACCTATTGTAAGATAAGATTCAGCCCCTTGATGAGACGCAATGGGTAGATAAGAAAGCAAAAGGGTATTTGCCATATCTTCAGGAGCTGTCCCTTCTATCTTCCCTCCTGCTTCCAGTATCAAAAAACCGTTCCTGTCCCTCCAGAGTTTGACCCTTCCTTCCCTGTAGTCCCGGTTAAACAGAAAAATATTGCTGTCCCTGAAATTTAAAAATTCGTTGTACGTTTTAAACCTTTCAGCCTTGTAATAATTTATTGTCAATTCCTCCTCTTTTGAAAGCATGGCGGCAATTAAAGGCGCGGCAAAAAAAATTATACTCACCGCTATAGCAATACCTTTCAGCCTTGCCTTTGAAAGGACTATCATGGAAAAAGCCACGGCAACGTTCAAAAATGCAGCTATAAGCGTGGCCATCTTTACCCCGGCGAAAGGTATTAACAGAAAACCCGCCGAGAAAGAACCAATTATAGCTCCCAATGTGTTGAAGGAATACGCGGAGCCCACACTCCTGCCCATCACATCCATCCGGGCGGTTATTTTTTTGCTTACAACAGGGAACGTAGCTCCCATAAGGGTTGTGGGTATCAGCATTATTCCGGCACAAAGGAAAAACTGAAAAACAAAATAAAGCGAAGGTGAAAGATGATATGCCCTGAAAACCTTAAAATAAACAGGCGGTAAAGAATTTATGAGTGGAACGGTAATCAGGCCGAAAACGCCTATACCAAGTTCGAGGAGTCCAAACAGCATCATGAGATTTTTATTCCTGTCGGCGAGCCTGCCGCCGATAAAAGCCCCTATGGCAAGCCCTGCCATAAAAGTCGAAAGCATTGTTGATAATGCGTAGGTCGTAGAGCCCATTACTAAAGACAGGGCCCTTGTCCATGCAACTTCATATATAAGGGCCGCAGCTCCCGACAGTCCAAAGGCGATCAAAACTATCAATCTCATATCATTAATTCAGGCAATGCTTAATTTCATGCATTATTTGTTTCAACCATTAATCCTTATTAAATTCATGATTTCAAATCATCCATCATCTTTCTAAACTCATCCCCGAACAGCGCTGGATAAAATTCCCCTTTCCCTCCTATATGAATCCTGTCACGTTCAATTACCCCCTTTATATCACGCCGGTAAAATAAAAACCTGATAATGAGGGCTAAAACCATAAAAGCAAAACCCGTGTAAAGAATGTTAAGGCCGTGCTCCTTACCAACATAGAACGTTGCCCAGTAGTTCAGGTCTTCGAATATAAGACTGAAGCCCTCGAACTCAATATATGCCCCCTTCTTTATAGTCTGCTCTTTTACAAACAAACCATCCTTAAAGATTAGTATCTTAAATGCAGGATTTATTACCTCCCCCGGCTGAGGGACCCTCCTGTTCATCGGCAGCTGTTTCAATATCTGCGGAAGGGCCGTTGTCTTTTCCAGTTTGTTCTTTATCTCATCGGAATAATCAGTATAAAAGATTGTCCGGAAATCATACCCGAGCATTCTGAAACTGTCCTCTTCACCCCGCAAGACCTTCAGCTTCACGTATGCCCCTTCCACTTCTTTCCCGCTTTTATCTTTTATGATGAACAAAGGGGCAATATCGATGTCAGAGACTATGAATGAAAGGGCTCCTTCCCTGTAAGGTTTATTGATGCCCATTATCTCCTCCCCTTTTTTAGTTTGAAGAACTACCTTTAAGTCTGTGGATAAGGTCTTTTTGTAATAAGTGGGGTTGATTGCCGTTACCGTAAATGTAGTTTCTGGTATGCTCCCGATCTTTGGCGGCCTGACACGGTGGTACTGACCCGTGAATGTTTCTCCAACGGCCACACTCGCCTCGGCCCTGAATTTCGTGTAGAAGGTCATTATTGCCCCGATAAGCAAGAGGAAAAAACTAAAATGAAAGAGGATTGTCGCAAGGGGCGAAAACCTGTTCTTAATGGCCCGGAACGAACCGGCGTCTGAAAAGAACCTGTAGCCCCTTCGGGCAAAAGCTGAACTTAAGCTATCTATATTCTCTCCCTCTATAACTTCATAATGTCTGCCGGTCTTTATTGATTCAACACTTACCGTTAAATCCTTTTTTACCGTTCTCTTCCATATGGCGGGAATCCTGCTTATCATTACAAGCATAAGGTTTAAAAAAAAGAGTCCCCATAAAATGAATGTTACAGGAGAAGTGTATATCTCCGTAAAATCAATGGCCTCCAGAAAAGCTACAAGCCCCGGCTTTTCCGCCTTCCAAGCCGGATACATCTCCCTGCCGAGAAGGTTTTTTTGAGGGATGATCAGGCCGAGACCAAAGACAGAAGCGAGGCATATAATAAGGACTACGGTAACCTTTAATGACCGTAATGTTTTCATGACGGATTGGATTATCATTTAGTAAATAAATGAAGACTCGTGTCTACAAAAAGGTCTACCCCGAAGAAAGTAATGACCATGCCGGTGAGCGCAAAGACAACAAGCCATGCCAGCTTTCTGCCCTTCCATCCCATTGTCACCCGCAGGTGTATTGTCAAGCCATAAATGAGCCACGTGATCAGGGACCAGGTCTCAACAGGGTCCCATGACCAGTAATTCCCCCACAGGTCTTTTGCCCATATCGCTCCCGAGGCTATCATGACTGCATCGGTAATAAAGCCGAATATGACAAACCTGAACATGAGGTCCTCAAGCCTTGGCAGGCCGGGGAATTTCCCGTAAAACTCTTTGTCCGGGTTTTTATTCTTGAGCAGGTAAATTATTGCCATGCCGAACGCGATGGTATACGAGCCGAAAGCGATCTGTGCAAACAGGACGTGTATATATAGCCAGAAGGATTTCAAAGACGCTGACATAGGGGCAAGTCCCGGCGCTCTCATTATCCCGAAACCGAGTAAAAGCAGGGAAAAGGGCAGCGTTGCAACACCAAGGGATTTGAGTGACTTATGCCTTAAAGAAAGATACAGTGTGATAAGCACAATAATCCATGTTCCACCCAATGCCGTCTCATAATCCCCTGCTACCGGGAGATTGCCTATTGCATAGTATCGCGCAATGATTGACGCGGTATGAAACAGAAAAGAAACGATGATAATATAGACTATTCTCTGAAGAATTTTTTCATTCTTAAAAACAAATGAATAAATATATAAAGCAGCTGTGATTGCGTATAATCCTGTCGCGATCCAGATACAAATCGTCTCTATCGGCGCCATGGTTCAGCTCTCTTTATTCAGCGGCCCCGGACTGTTTGAGCAATCGGATAATCTCTTTATTCCGTGTCATCATCAATGCCGTTTTTCCTGTCTTGTCCTTTGCATCCACATCCGCCCCTCTATCCAGCAAAAGCCTTACCACATCCGTGCAGTCGTTTGACACCGCGCTTATCAAGGCCGTCTGACCGCCGGAATCCTGCACATTTACATCAGCGCCCCTGTCCAACAGAATTTCCGCGGTCACGGTATAACAATTCAACGCGGCGCTCATAAGGGCTGTCCAGCCGGTATGGCCCTGTATATTCAC
>JAUVPO010000050.1 GCA_030598625.1 Deferribacteres bacterium
CGACGATGGTTCCCTGTGCGGCAAGGACGACTATTATATACGGGCTCGTGGCCTATTATATCGGCCCATGGGCGGCATTGTTCATTTATGTTCTTAACATCTTTGTCATCGCCCTGACAGGGAAGATACTGACATACTTTATGCCTGAAGTTACACCGGGCCTCATACTGGAAATACCGTCTCTCAAAGTGCCTTCCATTAAAGTTGTGCTTGCAAAGACATGGCTCAGGTTGAAGGAGTTTGTGTTCATCGCGTGGCCGCTCCTGATTATAGGCAGCACTGTCCTCAGTTTCCTTGAATATATAAAGGGAGACATCCTGATCAACAACATCCTGTCACCCCTGACTTATGTGCTCGGTCTTCCAGAGGCTGTGGGAACCACTCTCATATTCGGAATATTGAGAAAGGAGCTGTCCATGATTATGCTGTTTCAGGCGCTGGGAACATTGGATGTGTCAAGCGTCATGTCCCATGAACAGATTATGGTTTACACGCTGTTTGTTCTTTTTTATGTCCCGTGCATCGCAACAATAGCTGTTTTGGGAAAGGAACTCGGATGGAAGAAGATGTCCATGATAAGCCTTGCAACCCTTATTGTTGCCCTTATTATCGCCATAGCAGCGAGGGGATTTATGTCTGTAATTTAAAAGGGACTAACTTCTTTAGAAATACTTTTGAGACAATGATAATAATTTAGATAAAATAATGTTAATGGGGAAGAAAAATGCTTATTACCTGGATTGTAACCTTTAGCGTTCTTGGAAGCGTCGGTGCCATAGGTGGGGCAGCAGCGTTATTGTTATTTCCCGACAGAGTGAGAATTACTCTTGTTCCATGTCTCATAAGTTATGCAACCGGCACTCTGCTGGGTGCTGCTTTTCTTGGCATGATACCCCACGCTCTGGAGCATGCTCAGGCACCAGTTGTATTGGCAACTGTACTTGCTGGGATCATCTTATTCTTTTTACTTGAAAAGCTGGTTCTCTGGCATCATTGCCATGAAGAAAAGTGTGAAGTGCATGGAACAGCAGGTACTTTGCTTTTGATAGGTGATGCATTTCATAATTTTATCGATGGTGTTGTAATTGCGGCAGCATTTATAACTTCAATTCCTTTCGGTGTAGCGACATCTCTTGCAGTAATTGCACACGAAGTCCCTCAGGAGATAGGAGATTTTGGGGTTCTGCTTGAGAGTGGCTATTCGAAGAAAAAGGCATTTATATACAATTTATTATCATCAGTCTCTACCTTGCCAGGCGCAATAATAGCATATTTCTATTTGAAAACGTCACAAGTAATAATACCTTATATATTAGCACTGTCCGCAGCGAGTTTTATCTACATAGCAATAGCTGACCTCATTCCGTCACTTCATAAAAAAGTTGGACCGGTTGCGAGCATTAGACAGCTTATATTAATACTGGCGGGAGTAGGAACTATATTGTTTTTCAGGATGCACCATTGATAGTAAAAATGTGCAGATTTCAACCTATAATCGTCGAAATTGCAATTCTATATAATATAATTTTTGGTAGGAAACCTGTATGTATCAAATTAATATTGAACATAAGATAATATTCTGTAGTTAGTAATATGAAGTTCTCTCAGAATTATTCAATCACATTACAAATAGTGTAAAATAATTGATATAGTGAATAAGTACGATTCTTGAAGTTAATTCAGATGAACGTACATGACATGATAAGGTGTTGATATTATGACTAAAAAATTCCACATCTGGACTTCGGGTTGCCAGATGAACGTCCATGATTCCGAGAAAATCGCGGGGATATTTTCTGAAATCGGATACAATGAGGCCGGTAACTCTAATGACGCCGATGTAATAGTCCTTAACACCTGCAGCATAAGGGAAAAGGCCGAACATAAATTCTACAGTGAACTCGGCAGACTGAAGAAGGCAAAAAAGCATAATCCCAAACTCAAAATTGCGGTGGCAGGATGTATCGCGAAGCAGAAAGGGGAGAAACTTTTCAAGAGATTTCCATATGTTGATTTCGTTTTCGGCCCCGACAATATAGAAAGCGTGCAGGGCTGGATTTCGGATAACGGACCACGGACATCGGTTATCGGGGAAGATCCTGACTACCATACAAAACTCCTTCCGGTCAAAAGGGCAGGGCAGGTCAGGGCATGGGTGTCAATAATGTACGGCTGCGACAATTTCTGCGCGTACTGCGTAGTCCCATATACCCGCGGAAGAGAAAAGAGCAGGGCGGGTCATGAAATTTATAAAGAGGTCCAATCCCTTGCCGAACAGGGTTTTAAGGAAATTACATTACTTGGTCAGAATGTTAATTCATACGGTAAAAACCTTTCTAAATCAATCGATTTCCCCGATCTCCTTTATAAATTACATGAAATAAACGGGATACAAAGGATAAGATTCGTTACATCGCATCCCAGGGATTTTTCGGAAAAACTTATAAAATCGATAAAAGATCTACCCACGATATGCGAGCATATACATCTGCCTGTTCAGTCTGCTTCCGACAATATCCTGAATTTAATGAACAGGGGCTATACGTACAAAGAATATAAGAAAAAGATAGACATGTTACGGGATGCTGTTCCGGATATAGCTGTTACAACCGACATTATCACGGGTTTTCCAGGAGAAACAGACGCTGATTTTCAGTGTACAATAAATGCCCTCACGGATATCGGATTTGACGGAATCTATGCGTTTAAATATTCAAAGAGACCCGATACAAAGGCATTAGACCTGCCTGACCATGTTGATGATAAGGTTAAATCCGACAGACTTGCTGTGATATTAAAACTGCAGGAATCGATAACATACAGAAAGAACAGGGCGCTTGAGGGCAAAAAAATGGAGATTCTGGTTGAAGGTGTCAGCGAGACTGCCAGTGATAAATTAACAGGGCGGACAAGGACCAATAAAATTGTCAACTTTTACGGGGACGTTTCGGATGTCGGAAAACCTGTTAATATTAAAATTCTGGAGGCAAAGCAGCACTCATTATTTGGAGAAAAGATTTAATTATGAAAATAGCCATTCAAACATTGGGCTGCAAGGTCAATCAGGCTGAGAGTGCATCCATAGAGGGAGTACTCAGAAACAATGATTACGAGATCGTCAAATATACCGACAGGCCTGATGTGTGTATAGTCAACACCTGCACTGTAACCGCAAAAGGCGATTATGAGTCGAGACGGCTTGTCAGAAAGGCGATAAAATCAGGGGCAAGGGTCATCGCTACCGGTTGTTACGCACAGGTAAGACCTGATGAACTGTCAAAAATAGAAGGGCTTGATTTTATAGTAGGGAATTCCGGCAAGAGCGACATTATTAATTATTTAAACGATATTTCAGTGACTTGCAGAAAAAACGGAAATGATCCATGCCGGCCGGCTGTATTCGTTGATCCACCGGCTGTGCCTATGACATCACAGCCTTACTATTCAAACAGGTCACGGGCGTTTCTAAAAATTCAGGACGGATGTAATTTTTCGTGTTCCTATTGCACAGTTCCTCTTGCAAGAGGTAAAAGCCGGAGTCTTGCCATACATGATGTGCTTGCATCTGTCGACAGACTTTGTTCGGACGGCTATAAGGAAATAGTGCTGACCGGAATACATACCGGGTCTTACGGGACAGACTTAAAACCGAAAAGTTCCCTGTTTGAAACTGTCAAGCTGATAGCGGAATCATATCCGCAGATAAGAATAAGGCTGAGTTCAATAGAACCCCGTGAATTTAATGAGGAATTATTATTGTTATTGAAGTATGACAACATATGTCCACATCTTCATATTCCACTTCAGAGCGGCTCGGATAAGATACTTAAAGCCATGAACAGAGGATACACAACAGAATTTTACAAACAGCTTATCAACAACATAATAACAAATTATCCGGGTGTCTCTATCGGCACAGATGTTATAGCAGGTTTTCCAGGGGAAGACGAAAGAGATTTTGACGATACTGTAAAATTTATTAAACAATTACCGATTGCTTATATACATGTTTTTCCATATTCAAAACGACCTGATACAAGGGCATCTTTACTGAATGATCAGATTAGTGAAGAAAATAAAAAAATCAGGGTAAAAAAGCTATTAGAAATCGGTAAAAACATGATTAATCATTTTAATTCATTGAGATTGGGCAATATCCTTGATGTAATAATTGAAGATAAAACCAAATCTATCGGTTTTTACAATGCAATTTCTGATAATTACATAAGAGTTCTCGTACAATCCAACAGCCTTAAGGCAGGTCAACGCCTCAATGTTAAGGTCATTTCTTTGACGGATCGTGTTTTGATAGCCCAACCCTTTAGATAATTTCAATTTCATATAACTCCTTGATTTATCAAAATAATTTATCTGCCTAAATCTTATGCAATCCTTGGAAAACCTATATTCGACGCCCACTGGAGAGGGGGCAGGAGGCAGTTTTAACATTTTTTTAACAAATGTTTGACGCTTCCAATGTCCGATAAGATATATTATGTTAAATTAGATAATATCCAGTCCCTTGCTTGCTTCCTGTTTTTTATAAATCCCTTAAACTGTCTCTCCTGAATCGAATCCTTTAAAGAACCTACGAGCCTTCCAGGTTCTATGTTTAATATTTTCTGTATTTCGTATCCACTTAAGATGTCCTCGTTTTTAATTTTCATGAACTCGTCCGCCATGTTTACAAATTTTCCTCTATTTCCTGCTTTTATTGACGACAAAATCAATGCCGTCTCAAAAACACTGACACCGGATGCATTGAATATAAGAAACAATTTATTGCGGGTAATCCTTCCCTTAATTAACTTAAGGCCATTATGAATATCTCTTATTTTCTTTTGGGTTATACTGCTGCACCTTAAACGATGACCGTATTTTTTTTGAAACATGTTAGTAGCATCAAATAATAATAGCGCAAGCCTTACCAGACCCTGTCTTTTTTATCCCTGGCTAATATTGTCATTAAGCATTAGCAATATCCTGTTTTTTCCATAATTACTCTTTCGTCCTGCCTTTATTTTCATTAAAAACCGCTCAAAACCTTCAATTAACTTTAGATTATTACTAATTATCAAGGGGTTACTATTGATAATCTCACAAAGAACATTATGTTCAAGACACATCTTTAGATAAAAATGGGCTTTTTCAGTATTAATTAACTTAAACAACTCCTCTGTAATTCTTTCCGGGGCCACTTTTTTAAGACCCGGTGAATAATCACTTAAATATTTTTTTGTCTTTGCTTCAATTTTGAATCCTGTCTGTGCGGATAATCTGTATGCCCTCAGTACCCTCAATGGGTCATCAGCCAAATTCCGGGGATTGATTACCCTTATAATCCCGTCAGCTATATCACCTTTTCCGCCTGTCTCATCAACAATTCCCGTATCCGGTGACCATGCTAATGCATTTACCGTAAAATCACGGCGTCTCAAATCTTTATGTATCTTGCCGGCAAGATTTGTAAAGTCAATGCACTGTCTGTTCTTGAGAACGATGCGGTATGTTTGATTTTGCTTAAGAACAATAAATGTACCCCTGAACTTATCTGCAGCCCGCCTTGCAAGCCCTTCAACGTCACCTTTTAAAACAAAATCTTTATCCTTAGAGATATTTCCCCGAATCAGGTCACGTATATACCCGCCGACAAGATATACTTCCTTTTTTGCATTTGCAAAAATCCACCCGTTAACAGGGTCTGAAAGGATTATCTTTGAAATATCCATTAGTATGGAATTACCGGGGTAAACGGATTTACTTAAGTTCGCAGTTCAGCCTTCAGGTTTTCTTCAAGTCTTCTCAGTATACCGGAATGCAATACATCAACTTCACTGTCCGTGAGGGTCCTGTCAGACGCCCTGTAACGGATGGAAAAAGCAAGGCTCTTCTTGTTGTCGGGGACTGGTTTCCCTGTATATATATCAAACAGGCTGACAGCTTCGATAATATCTGAATCAATACCTGTGATTGTCTCCTTTGCCTGCCCGACTGTTATGTCCTTTGATACAACAATAGCCAGGTCTCTTTCAACATAAGGATATCTTGGCAAAGAAACAAATTCTGGCGTCGGGGAAACGGCTTTTTGTATCTTTTCTATATCGTAAAGTTCAAGTATATTTATATTGCCGGAAATGTCAAAGGCAGTGGAAACAGAAGGATGAAGCGTGCCGAGAGAGCCTGTTTTTTCGCCGTTAACGGTTATTGCACACGACTTGCCCGGATGGAGATAAGGTTCACATGAAGTTGCCTCCTGTATAAAAGAGTAGTCTCTTATTCCTAACTCACTAAAGAGATTTTCAAGGACGCCCTTTAAATCATAAAATCCATCATGCTTATCATCCCAGATGGAAGCGCTCATGTCCTTATGATAGATTGCGCACATTTGAATGACCTCATCGGGGAGCTTTTGCCCTGATGGCAAAAATACCCGTGATACCTCAAAAAGACGCAGGGTTTTTGCTCCGCGGTTCAGGTTTAAGCTTACGTTATTCAGCAGGGCGGGAATGAGGGTCGTTCTCATTGCCTCTTCCTCTTTTCTCAGCGGATTTTTTATGAAGACAGTCTTTCTTCTTCTGTCCTCCGGAGGAATGTTCAATTTGTCCATGATTTCGGGATTAAGAAAACTGTAATTGATTGCTTCTGAAAATCCGGATTTAACCATTGCGTTTTTTATGGATTTAATGGCTTCCTGTGTCTTATGTACAGGAGCGGAAATCATTTGCACAGCGGGCAAAGTTGACGGAATCCTGTCATAGCCGTAAAGTCTTACCACTTCCTCGATAATGTCCACATCCCTCTGGATATCCTGTCTGAAGCTCGGGGGAGTGACGACAATGCCGTCCCCTTCCCTTTTTATTTTGAATCCAAGACCGGTTAATACATTTTCTACAAATGATTCGTCGATATCGATTCCGATCACGGAGTTTATCTTTTTATATTTGACGCATAGTTTTCGGGGCGTATAGGGATCAGGGTAAATGTCGGTTATATGTGAGACCTTGCCTCCGGCAATATCTGCGATCATACAGGCCGCTCTGTCTAATGCGCTTTTGACCCCGATCATGTCAACACCTCTTTCAAATCTGTATGATGATTCTGTCTTGAGGTTGATAAACTTTGATGTTCTTCTAACGGATACGGGATTGAAAAAAGCGCTTTCCAGAAGAATATTACGTGTTGACTCTGAAACCTCTGAATTCAGTCCCCCCATGACCCCGGCAATCGCAACCGGTTTTTCATCATCCCATATTAAAAGCGTGTCTTTATTCAAAGTTCTCTTCTCGTTGTCAAGGGTATGGAATTCATTCTCATTACCGGCCCGGTTAACCACTATTTTGTTTCCGGCAAGTCTATCAAGATCAAATGCATGGAGGGGCTGCCCCGTTTCCAGAAGGACATAATTGGTAATGTCCACGATGTTAGATGTTGATCTGATATCATGTGCCTCAAGTCGTATTACAAGCCATTCAGGTGAAGGTCCCGGCTTGACCCCTGTTATCGTTCTTGATGAATATCTCAAGCAAAGGTCAGGGGCTTTTATTTCAATCAACGGACCCCCTCCTTCCTGCTTCCGTATCTCTGCATTGACATCTTTAAGAGGCAGATCAAGGACCGCGGATATTTCACGTGCAATGCCGATGATGCTCAGACAATCCGGCCTGTTGGGAGTCACGCCGATATCAAATATAATATCATCTTCAACTTCCTCGATAGCTTCAACTTCAAATCCCGCCATAGTCAATGTATGCGCCAATTCTCTATGCGGAAGATTGAAGTCAACAAATTCTTTAAGCCAGTTATAAGATGCTTTCATAGTTAAGGGGGATTTTGATTTAAAATTGCTCCAAAAATCTCTTGTCGTTTTCAGGAAATAATCTAATATCGTCTATGCCGTACTTGAGCATTGCGACACGCTCAATCCCCAATCCAAAGGCAAATCCTGTATACAGGTCAGGATCGTATCCCGACATTTCCAATACGCGCGGGTTAATCATGCCGGCCCCGAGAATCTCTATCCATCCGGTCCCTTTGCAAACATTACAACCCGTCCCTTTACAGATAACGCAGGATATGTCAATCTCGGCGCTCGGTTCGGTAAAAGGGAAAAAGCTAGGTCTGAACCTAAGGGAGGTATCGATACCAAAAACACTGTGAACGAATAATTCCAGCATCCCCTTAAGATCAGTCATCCTGATATCTTTGTCGACCATAAACCCTTCCAGCTGGTGAAACATCGGGATATGACTAACGTCCGCATCGCATCTATAAACCTTGCCGGGAGCGATGACCCTTAGCGGCGGAATATTTTTCTCCATCACGCGGACCTGCACAGGTGATGTATGGGTCCTCAAGACAACGTCGTCGTTTATATAAAAAGTGTCCTGCATGTCTCTTGCAGGATGGTCCCGCGGCATATTGAGCGCCTCGAAATTGTAGAAATCGAGTTCAATTTCAGGCCCTTCTTCTACATTGAAGCCTAAAGAAATAAAAATAGCTGTAATTTCATCAAGCGTCTGTGTTACCGGGTGCAGGTGGCCAAAAGGGACAAAGCAACCGGGGACAGTGACATCAATGCGTTGTGTCTGAATGGATTGGTTCAGTTCAGTTGACCTGAATTGCTCTTCCTGCCTGTTGAGCAGATCTTCAATGAAATTTTTCGATTCGTTCAGGGTGCGGCCGTATTCAGGCCTGTCTTCTTTGGAAATTGAGCCCAGGGACTTCATCCTGCCGGTCAGCACACCTTTTTTCCCTAAGTATTTTATTCTGATATCCTGGATGTCTTTGAGGTTGCAGGCTTTCTTTATTTCTTCCCCGGCAAGATTCTTTATGGACAGGATCTCATTTAACATTACCCTTTTTGACCATTTCCGAGAGGCTATTAAAGGCTTGCGGATCGTTGTAAGCCAAATCTGCCAGGGCCTTTCTGTTTAATTGTATGTTCATGTTTTTGAGTTTATTCATAAACTGGCTGTACGTCATGCCCAAAGCCCTGACCGCAGCATTTATCCTGATAATCCATAGTGATCTGAACTCTCTCTTCTTTGCCTTCCTGTCCCTGTATGCATGCAGCAGCGCCTTGTCAACCGCCTGCGTCGCAACCTTGTAAAGACGGCTTCTTGCGCCATAATAACCTTTTGCCATCTTAAGGACTTTTTTCCTTCTCCTTCTTGTCTTATATCCGCCTCTTGCTCTTGGCATTTATCTGTCCTCCTGACCTTTATCCGAATAACATTATTCTTTTGGCTTTTATTTTTTAAGTTAATACAACTAAACCCTGTCAAAATGAGTAAACGTAATTATACAGTATTTATTAAATTTTTTGAATACATAACCGAATGAAACTACAGGAAGATCACAGATGTAATTCTTTATCTGCGACTCTGTTTCTAATTAGGCAGCAGTTTGTTTATGCTGCCTATATTGGCTTTGTCAACCAGTCCGCCTTTTCGAAGCTGCTTTGTCCTCTTGGAAGATTTTCCGGTCATAAGATGACTCGTGTAAGCCTTGCTTCTTTTAATCTTTCCTGATGATGTTTTTTTAAACCTCTTTGCAGCGCCTCTATGCGTTTTTAACTTTGGCATTTAAGTATAACCTCCTCATATCTTCTCAGCTCTCATCTATTTCGGCGCAAGAACCATTATCATACGATAGCCTTCCATTCTGGCCAATTGTTCGACATTTGCAATCTCTGAAAATTCACTGGTAATCCGGTCAAAAACTTTCTGTCCGATGAACTTATGCACGATCTCTCTTCCCCTGAACATCATCGTCATCTTCACTTTATGTCCGTGCTC
>JAUVPO010000219.1 GCA_030598625.1 Deferribacteres bacterium
CCCTGCCTTCGGTGACAGAAGGTCTTACCAGATGGACCCGGCCAACAGGAGAGAAGCCCTGAAGGAAACGGCCCTCGACGTTGAAGAGGGAGCTGATATTGTTATGGTAAAACCGGCCCTTAGTTATTTGGACATAATTTCCGATGTAAAGGAAGCCTTCGATCTTCCGGTGGCCGCATACAATGTCAGTGGAGAATATTCAATGGTTAAGGCAGCTTCAAAGCTGGGATGGATAGATGGGACCAAAGTAATGATGGAAATATTAACGTCCATAAAACGGGCGGGGGCCGACCTGATACTTACATATCATGCGGTTGATGCTGCAAAGGAATTGAATAAATAATTGGAGTAATGGGGTGAAAAGTCCAAACGCAATGAACCTTACTTTAACTTCAGGCAAAAAGATCAAAGTAAAACAGGGCGTTTCTATCCTGGAATCGCTGAAGCGGCATGGCATCTTCCTGACCTCATCCTGCGGCGGCAAAGGCACGTGCGGCAAGTGCAAAATCATTGTCAGGTCGGGAGATGTCGAGTCCAGGTCGCATATTAAACTCTCCCGCAAGGAGGTCCATGAGGGTTACGCGCTTGCCTGTATGACTTCCCCTGTCGGAGATATATTGATCGATATACCAAAGGAATCAACCCTGACGGTGGAGGGTAAGATTGTCACGAGCAAATCAAAAGACCTTCTCGCCTTGTTTCATTCAACGGGTGCGGATATCGATCCTCTTTCCGAGAGGATCGTTCTCAAGCTTCCCGCCCCGTCTCTTGACGACAACATAAGCGATCTCGAAAGATTAAAAAAAGAGCTTTTCGCAAACGGCCTTGGGTGTCTGCGGGTCCCGTTCAGGTTTATGTCGAACCTTGCCCGGACCGTCAGAGAGAAAAATTGGGAAATAACGCTGAGCGCCATTCACAGTGAAGACTGTTATGAAATTATAAATATTTTCCCCGGCGACCGGAAGATACCTCAATACGGCATTGCAGTGGATATCGGGACTACGACTATAGTTGTTTATCTTATCGATCTTTCCGACGGACACCTTATTGATGTTGCATCCATCTACAATTCACAAATACGCTTCGGAGATGATGTAATTACACGAATTGTGAATGCTACCGAAAACAAGGAGATGGGGGACCTGCACAGGGCCGTGATTTCAGACATAAATGAACTGATTACGATACTCATTTCAAATCACAAACTCGATATTGATTCTATCGACTCTATTGTTGTCTCGGGAAACACAACAATGATACACTTCTTTTTAGGGCTTGATCCTTCCGCAATAAGGGAGGAACCTTATATTCCGACGGCAAACACATTCCCTCTCTCTCATGCGGGAGAGCTCGGTATAAAAGTCAACCGCAATGTCCCTGTATACTCATTTCCATGCGTGGCGAGCTATGTGGGAGGCGACATCGTCTCCGGGGTGCTCGCTGTCGGGATGAATAAGAAAGAAGAGTTAAGCATATTCATTGACATCGGCACAAACGGAGAGATAGTCCTTGGAAACTCCGAATGGCTCGTGGCAGCAGCGTGTTCCGCTGGACCGTGCTTTGAAGGCAGCGGTATGAAGCATGGAATGCGGGCGACTGACGGGGCGATTGAAGGCGTAAAAATCAATCCGGGGACCTTTGAGGTTGAAGTAAAAGTAATCGGCGACGACACCAAGCCAACAGGTATATGCGGTTCCGGTATGATAGATGCAATCGCAGAGATGTTTTTGACCGGGATTCTTAATCAAAAAGGCAAATTACAGAAAAATATCTCCGACAGGGTCAGGGAAGGCGAGGATGGATTGGAGTTCGTAGTTTTTTTTGGAGAAAGCAGGGACATTGTATTGGCGGAACCCGATATAGAGAACATCATACGCGCAAAGGCGGCCATTTACGCGGGATTTTCTATCCTGCTGAAAGAAGCAGGCTTCACCTTTGATGACGTGCATAAGGTATATATAGCAGGCGGATTCGGCAAATTCCTGGATATTGAAAAATCAATTATACTGGGGCTGCTCCCCGAGCTGCCAAAAGATAAATTTGAATATATGGGCAACACCTCCATTGCCGGCGCTTACCTCTGCACCCTTTCCCGGAAACTGCGCGGTGAGGCCGAAGAGATATCAAGGAAGATGACCTATCTTGAGCTTTCCGTCTCGCGATCATTCATGGATGAATATGTATCCGGCCTTTTTATCCCGCATACAAATATTGAAGCATTTCCGGGTGTCAAAGAGCTTACAAAGAAGTAGTCAAGCATGCCTCCGGTTTCCATTCCTATATCATTCTAAAGATTGGTATTTTTTTTACCGATAAGATAACAGAAGCTGTTAATTTATATCTTGTTGTATTTAAAGGGAAATCAATCCCGGCAATTTTTTAAAACAGGTCTATGGCATGAAAAAAAAGAAACTCGGTGAAATACTGATTGAAGAAGGCCTGATTACACAGGAACAGCTTAATAATGCCCTGACTCTTCAGCGCGAGCAAAAAAAGAGGATCGGGAAGGTACTTATTGCACTGGGCTATGTTAACGACTATCAGATTGCCGAAACAATATCAAAACAGCTTTCAATTCCGATTGTCGACTGCAGCAATTATTCCCCTTCAAAAGAACTGCTTTCTCTCGTTCCAAAAGAGCTGGCTGAAAGTAAAACGCTCTTTCCCCTTGAACAAAAAGACAAAAACATCTTAATTGCAATGGCAGATCCCCTTGACTGGCAGGCCTCGGATGTTGTGTCATTCGGTACCGGGCTGAAAGTAAGTTTGGCCGTAGCCCCGGAAAACAATATACTTAATGCCATTGAAAGCGCCTATAGCGCCGCCGGATTTACATGGGATATCCTCAAGGAGCTGCCGGCATCTGAAGATGCCGAGTTTGTCAGGGGAGAAGATATAGATAAAAAACACTCCGTCAGTTATCAGGCGCTTTACAAGGAAAGCGAGGCGCCGCCCATAGTCAAGCTTGTAACCATGCTTATAACCGATGCAGTTGGCTCAAATGCAAGCGATATCCATATAGAACCAAGGGACAACCATGTCCAGGTCCGTCACAGAAGAGATGGTGAGCTTAAAAATATACAAAGCTATCCGATACAAATCCACAATTCAGTTATTTCAAGGATAAAGATCATATCGAATCTTGATATTACGAACAGGAGGTTTCCCCAGGACGGTAGAAGCGCGTTACGGCTTAAGGGCAAAACCGTTGATCTCAGGGTATCAACGCTGCCCTCGGTTTACGGTGAAAAGATTGTTTTAAGACTTCTTGATCCTTCAACCAGTCTGGTTTCACTGAAAAACTCAGGTATTTCAGATATGGTCATGGCGCCCCTTATCGATATTTTCAGCAAGCCGCAGGGCCTGCTCCTTATTACAGGCCCTACCGGGAGTGGAAAAACCACCACGCTGTATTCAATCCTGCGACAGCTGCAGAGAGAAACAAAAAATATTATCACTATCGAAGATCCCGTAGAATACAAGCTTAAAGACATAACGCAGGTAGGGATAAATGAAGCCATTGGCCTGACTTTCGCCGGCGTGCTCCGGTCCGTACTCAGGCAGGACCCGGATATTATAATGGTCGGGGAAATCAGAGACCTTGATACAGCGGAGGTCGCGGCACGGGCCGCCCTGACAGGACATCTCGTTCTGAGCACCCTGCATACCAATGACACCA
>JAUVPO010000052.1 GCA_030598625.1 Deferribacteres bacterium
ACATAACCTGCGCGAAGCATCAACACATGGCTTACTGCTTCAGCCTCGGAAGGGACCTCCCGCAAAGTCGGTATAAAAATATTCGAAAAACGCATAACTGACTCTCTCAAAGGTATTGAATTTTATAACAGCGATGTTAAAACGTAAGTATTTTATCATATGCTTCTTCCTAATTAAAGATTTATTTTATTGATTGCATCAATTATCCAGGCCGTTTTCAGGGTCGGGATTAATAATTTTCCAAATTATGCCGTAATATAGAATACCAATTGATGACAGCGGATCTCCGATAAGAGATGACAAAGGAAATATCACGGGCGTTGTTCTGGTATTTCACGATATTACCGAACGCAAAAAAATAGAAAAAGAAATAAAGAAGTCAAAGGCCGAATGGGAAATGACGTTTGATAATGCCACCGAGCTTATAGCGCTTGTTAATAAAGAGTTTAAAATAACGAGATGCAATAAGAGCTTTGCTGAATTCACGCAAAAACCGTTTCAGATGATAGTCGGCAATAAATACACTGATTTTATACCGTTTGATCCTGAACAGCTTAAACAGGCAGACTTAACGACCAGGGCCGAAATAAAGACGGACACCGGACGCTGGCTATATTTAGGCTGCTGTCATATTCAAAATAAAGAGAATGCGTTTCTGCACACAATCATTACGGCAACGGACATAACTGCCATGAAAAATACCCAGCACAGGCTTATAGAGTCCGAGAGTGAACTAAAAAAAAGGGTGAAAGACCTCGAGAAATTTTATGAAATGGCAATAAGCAGGGAAGTGAAGATGAAAGAGTTGAAGTCCGAAATAGCAAAATTAAATAAAAAGTTTGCAAAGGACCACGATCAAAAATAAAACAGACCCGCAATAAAAGCCAAATTTAAAATCCGGAAGATTAATCCAAATAATGCATCTTCCGGGTCAAGTAGTTTTTACATCCCTACTATCATTAAAGCCGTTTTCCCTCATGAATGTCGGGATATCGAGATAATCCTCACTATTGTTCATAATAGCATCCTTGGACAAAATCCTGCTTGCCCCTTCCAGCTTGTTAATGTTTTTTGACGGCCTCCATTTATCATACGAAGGCATTACAGATCTGGGCTTTTCTTCAAATCCCGTTGCTATTACCGTAACTACTATTTTGTCATCAAGATCAGGATCAATCACTGAACCGAAGATTATTTCAACATCATCATCTGCAGCGTCCCGGATGAGGCTGGCCGCTTCATGAATATCATGAAAGGAAAGTGAGGAACCGCCGGTGATATTTATCAATACACCTTTAGCGCCGTCAATGGAGGTCTCCTCCAACAGGGGGCTTTTGATCGCCATCCTGGCTGCATTTACCGCCCTGTTTTCGCCTTCGGCGCTGCCGATACCCATAAGGGCCCTTCCACTATCCGACAATATCGTCCTGATGTCGGCAAAATCCTGGTTGATCAGCCCTGGAACAAGAATTAAATCAGAGATCCCCCTTACAGCCTGTCTTAATACATCGTTTGCGATATTCAGTGCGTGAAGCCAGGACGTATGTTTCTCTGTAATATCCAGCAACCTGTTGTTATGGATAATTATAATTGTGTCAACATGTTTTTTCAGTTCCTTTATCCCCAGCTCAGCGTTTCTGGCACGCTTGTTTCCTTCAAAAAGAAACGGTCTGGTCACCACTGCCGCCGTAAGAATACCCTGCTCTTTCGCAACCTCTGCTATAATAGGAGATGCCCCGGTTCCCGTTCCACCGCCCATGCCTGCCGTTATGAACACCATGTCCGCTCCGTCCAGCGCCTCTTCTATCAAGTCTCTGTCGTCCAATGCCGCCTGTCTTCCAACTTCGGGATTCGCGCCTGCGCCAAGCCCTTTAGTCAAGGAATTCCCTATTTGTATGCGCTGATGCGCAAGGGATGATTCGAGCGCCTGGGCGTCCGTATTTACGGCAATGAATTCAACGCCTTGCAGACTCGATGCTATCATACTGTTTACGGCATTACTACCACCTCCGCCTATGCCCGCTATTTTAATTTTCGCGGTCTTGTTTTGCACCTCTTCCATTTCAAAAATCTTCATAAACCCTCCTTTAAAAAAATTTATAAGCCTTTAATCACGGTTTCTGTTATTCCAGCCAAAAACAATAAAAAATCATTGACTACGCAGATTCAAGGCATCTCCAAGCAATGTTTTCATTTTTATTTTAATCCCGTCAAACATATTGCCGCCTTCAAATCCACGTTCCGTCAAACTCTCTTCCGCTCCATAAAAAGCCAATCCTACACCTGTAGCATATGCCGGATCGTATATAATATCCGAAACACTCCCGATGCCGACAGGGCTTCCGATCCTGACGGGAAGTTCAAGTATGTTCTCGGCCATTACATCCATCCCTTCCATAAGGACCGCGCCGCCGGTAAGCACTATTCCTGAGTTCAGGCCCTTATGAAAACCCTTGCCTGTTATCTCCTCCTTAATCAGGGCAAACAGTTCTTCAGCGCGCGGCTGCAGTATCTCGACAAGATAGCGTCTTGGTATTCTCCTGCCTGTTTTTCCGTCAACACGTCCTGTCTCTACCTCTTCATCTTCATTAATCAGAGATATCATTGAACAACCGTGCGTCTTTTTCAGAATCTCGGCATGCCTGGTAGGTATCCTCATGCCTATTGCGATATCATTTGTAAAATTATTGCCTCCCAAATCCAATACAGCAGAATGACAAATATGCCCTTCCTGAAAAAGCGCTATATCAGTCGTGCCGCCACCGATATCAATAACCGCGACCCCGAGGTCTTTTTCATCATGTGTAAGAACGGCATCTGCGGAAGCAAGAGGCTGAAATACGACATCGACCACATCAATTCCATTTTTTTTGCAACTTTTAATCAGATTCTGCACTGACATTGCCATGGCAGTGATTATCCGGACATCAGTTTCAAGCCTTACACCGCCCATTCCACGAGGATCGGTGATTCCCTTCTGTCCGTTTACGGCAAATCCAACAGGGATGACGTGAAGTATGTCCCTGTCAAACGGAATTGCCACCGCCCTGGCTGCGTCTATGACACTATCGACTTCCTTCCGCCCTATCTCTTTTTCTTTTACAGCTATGACTCCCTGACTTAAAAGACAATTTATATGTCCCCCCGTTATTCCTATCTGAACAGCTTTTATGTCAACGCCCGCCATTTTCTCAGCTTCCTGCACAGCTTCTTTAATTGAATCTGCGGCGCTCTCGATGTTAGTCACAACACCCTTTTTGATTCCTTTGGAATCGGCAACCCCAACACCGATAATGTTAAAACCGCGGTCTTTTGTCCCGGTTGAATTAAAACCGCCTTTTAACACCCTACCGGAGATTTCTTCACTGAAAGGCCCCTTTGTTTTTATCTTTCCTGACGGCCTAATCTCCCCGACAACAGCGCATGTTTTCGTGGTGCCTATATCCAGTCCTACTACAAGCCTGTCATTTTTCAGCGATATATCTTTTAAAAATCCAAAAGGCATAGTTAAGAAGATGTCTTACTTTTAATTGTTTTCATTGGCTTTACAATAACCGAATCCTTAAACCTTAAATCGACGTATTGAATCAGCACCCCCCTCTTTCTTATCTCGGGTTCAAGCTCCGCCCACCTGTTAAGTTTTTCTGAATAGTCTCCGTAGCCGACTTTAAAGAAATCGCCGTCAACTTTAATTGCAAGCCCATATGACTCAAGTCCTATTTCTATGAATTCCCTGTTTGAAAAAAAATCTCTTTCAGTCAGGGCGTTCACCAGTTTTAACGCCTCTGAAACGGCTTTTCTGTTCTTTGGATTTATGTCCTTTATTACAGGAAGGAACGGCGGGCTCTCGCCTTTTATTCTCTCAAGCCTCGTGCCGTCTTCATCAACAAGATAAAGCCGTTTTTTAATGCGCAAGAGGGCCTTCGGCGTCGCTTCCTCAACTTTAATCATGAGCGTGCCGGGAAACTGTTTTCTCAGCGCCACTTTTTTAATCCATGGATTTTGCCTGAGTTCTTTATCAATATCCTCGAATTGAAGATCAAAAAGAAGCGCATCTTTTCTTATCTTCAGTCCGCTTATAATATCTTTTTTATCGAGATGAAAATTACCGGACACCAGTATCTCCCTCAATTGAACTTTCCGGGCCAGATATTTAACTCCCGGCACCGCTATTAAAAAAAAGACGACTATCAATAAAAAGAACGCTCCTCTCTTAAAAAATATCCCTAATTTCTCGCCGCGTCTATATGCTGATTTGTGTTTTTTATTCTTTGAGCGCAAGATGTATTATCTCCTCTATAAGATCGTTAAAGCTTAAGCCGGCGGATTTGGCAATCTTTGGAAGCAGACTCATTGCGGTCATGCCGGGCAATGTATTAACCTCAAGAATGTATGGCGAATTATTTTCATCTATCATAAAATCCACCCTGGTTGCTCCTGAACATCCAAGAGAGCGGTGTGCTCTGAGGGCCATGTTCATTGTATTTTCAAATGTCGTCTCATCAATTTCCGGGGGTATTATATAATCGGTAAATCCCGACGTATATTTGGCCTCATAGTTATAAAATTCCAATGACGGTCTTACTTCCACACCGCCAAGCGCCTTGTCACCGAGGACCCCTATATGGACTTCTTTTCCTTTTATGAATTTTTCAACCATTACCCTCCGTCCGAATGAAAATGTTTTTTCCAGGCAGGGAGTAAGTCCGTTTTTTTCTTTAACGATGCTGACTCCTATACTGGAGCCCTCCGCAGCCGGCTTGACGACCCATGGCAATTCAAACGGAGGTTCAGGAATATTGGGGAAAGTATACTCTCCTGTAATGTCTGTTTCTTCATTTTGCCGTTTTCCCTTCTCTCCGCGCTTTCCGGTCCTCCCTGCCCTTTTGACTACAAAAAAAGGAGCTACGGGCAATCCATGATAAGAAAAGATCTTCTTTGACGCTTCCTTATCCATGGCCAGAGCTGAAGCCAATACCCCGGACCCCGTACAAGAGATCCCCAGGACTTCCAGTAATCCCTGTATGGCCCCGTTTTCTCCCACCCCCCCGTGCAGGGCGAGAAAAGCAAGTTTCACTTTTTCTTTTTTCAGTACCTGAACAATGTCCTTGCCGACATCTATAAGCGCGGGATTATAACCGAGATCATGCAGGTTCTGATATATTGCAAGACCGCTTCTCATTGATACATCTCGCTCGGAAGATTGTCCTCCCATTAAAACGCCTATTTTCTTTTTTGTAACCAATCCCTTACCCATTTTAAATGCGCTTAATTTAGTTTCTCCTTACCTATGATTTTTATTTCCGGCTCCAGTTCAATGCCGCTGTATTCCTTTACTCCCGCCTTAACGGTTTCCATAAGCGCTATGAAATCACTGCCCGTGGCCTCTCCCCTGTTAATAAAATAATTCGCATGCACCCTGCTCACTTCCACACCGCCTTTTCTCACTCCTTTATATCCGGCGGACTCTATCAGCTTGCCTGCCGCGTCTCCTTCAGGGTTTTTAAAGACACATCCTGCCGAGAGTTCTTCAAGGGGCTGTGCGGACCTTTTCTTTTTCAGGAATTCATTTGTACGTTTGGCCACTTCATCTGGATTGTCCTTTTCAAGAATAATATTAGCGCTCAAAATTATTGACCCTTCAGGCAGATTCGAGTTCCTGTATGAAAAACCGATTTCATCCTTATCTAAAATTGTAATCTCTCCGTGCATATTCATTACCGCAATAGAAACAACAACATCTTTAATCTCGGCGCCGAAAGACCCGGCATTCATATAAACGGCGCCGCCGAGATATCCCGGTATCCCGACAAGCGCTTCTATTCCGGCGTATCCATTTTTCCGGGCATAGTTTACAAAGCTTGCAAGAGGCACTCCGGCCCCTGTGTATAAAACAACTTTCCTGTCATCGCTCTCCCTTACATATTCCATACTTCTAAAGGCCTTCAAAGATACCGCTATACCCTTAATCGCTCCGTCTCCGACAAGCAGATTCGTCCCGGCCCCAAAAACAAACACCGGAATTTTTTCTCTTTCAGCGGCAAATAGTACGTTTTTCAACGATACAACATCCTCCGGGAATACCATTATCTCAACGGGGCCGCCGATTCTTAAATGTGTATGGACCGACATCGGCTCATCGAACTTTATCGTTCCCCTGAAAAGTCCTTTATCAAACACCTCTTTCATTTCTTTGGAGATCAATTGTTTATTTTCCTTTATTCCGGACCCTGCGTTTCCCGTTTCTGACCTTTAAAAACTCTTCGCCGATTTTCCATACATCACCGGCCCCCAAAGTCAGCAGCGTATCCGCATCCCTCAATTCCTCACCAAGATATGCGAGTATCTCATCTTTATCTTTTATATGCCTGATGTCCTTGTGTGTATTCTTGATTCCCTTAAATAAAAGTTCCGAATCTATCCCCGGCAGCGGCTTTTCACCTGCGGGATATATGTCCATCAATACCACCTTGTCGGCGTCTCTAAAGGCGTTAAAAAAATCACCAAGCAGGTCCCTTGTCCTCGTATACCGGTGAGGCTGAAAAAGGACAATCAGCCTGCCTTCGTTATTCCCGTTTTTACCTCCCTGAATAATCGCTTCTTTTATGGCCCTCAATGTCGCGTTAATCTCCACGGGATGGTGTCCGTAATCATCGATTACATTAATCCCGGAAACCGTACCTTTAAGCTCAAATCGCCTTTGAACGCCGCTAAAATTTCTGAGAGCATCCCTTACGGTATCCATGCCGATCTCAAGCTCGCCGGCAACCGCAATGGCGGCAAGACTATTACACACATTGTGAGAGCCGATAAGGGGCACTTCGAATAATCCAAGCGATCTGTCATTTAAAACAGCCTCGAATATTGACCTGAGACCGTCTGTTCTGATATTTTTTGCCATGAGATCCATGCCTTTGCTTAATCCATATGTAACAAACCTTCTCCGCATCTTCGGCAAAAGCTCTTTTATGTGCTCATTGTCGCCATATACTATTGAGAGTCCGTAAAACGGCACTTTATTCATAAATGAAAGAAAGGCTTCTTTTATTTCATCAATGCTCCTGAAAAAATCCATGTGTTCTCTGTCAATGTTCGTTACAACGGCAATAGTTGGTGAAAGTCTCAGGAAAGAGCCGTCGCTTTCATCCGCCTCGGCTACAAGGAAATCGCCCTGTCCGAGTTTCGCGTTACTCCCTATCCCCTTCAACTTACCGCCTATCACAACCGTAGGGTCCAGCTCACCTTCACCGAGAACGCTTGCGATCAGGGAAGTCGTTGTTGTCTTCCCGTGCGCGCCCGCAATGAGCACCCCGTATTTGAGTCTTGCAAGTTCCGCGAGCATTTCCACCCTGCGTATGACAGGGATGGTCAATTTTCTCGCAGCCGCCACCTCGGGATTATCGGGGGTGACCGCCGAAGATATAACAACTACATCCGCATTTTTTATGTTTTCCGGCTTATGACCAATATTTATCTTAATGCCCCTTTTTTTTAATCTTTTTGTAGTTTCAGAGGCCCTTAAATCCGAGCCTACAACTTTATAGCCGAGATTTTTCAGCACCTCGGCGATACCGCTCATGCCAACGCCGCCTATTCCTACAAAATGAATTCTTTCAAATCTTTTGTACATAATATTTCATCCCGCCGGATGACGTTAAGACGAACACCCGGGATCCATATAATGGAACCAATCTTTTTTAAATTCCGTTTCAACTTTACCCTTTTTTTTTAAAAGCGCCGATATAAGCTCGACAATTTTTTTCGCTGCATCGCCACTACCGAGAGATTTGCATGTACGTTCCATCTCTCCTATTGCATCAGGATCTCTTACTAAGTATTTGATAAGATCGGAAAGTGTTTTACCGTTAAGGTCTTTGTCAAGAATCATCTGCGCTGCGCCTATATCCAGAAGTTTTCTCGCATTGATCTCCTGATGATTGCCTGCCGCAAAAGGAAACGGCACGAGTATGGCGGCTTTTCCACAAGCCGTCAGTTCCGCAACGGTAGTCGCCCCTGCCCTTGAAATAATAAGGTCCGCAACCGCATAGGCATCTGCCATTTCATATGCAAAAGGCAAAACAGTGCCCTTAAATTCCCTCAACCGGTAAGCTTTCTTCACGGAATCAAAATCTTTATTCCCCGTTTGATGCAAGAACTGGATCCTGTCTCTGAAAGGTTCCAGATATACAAGCGCGTCACTTACCGCGTCGTTAATATGGGTCGCGCCTGAACTGCCGCCAAATATAAATATGGTAAACCGTTCTTTATCAAGACTGAAATTCCTGCAACCTCTTTCTCTGTCACCTTCCAATATCTCTTTTCTCACGGGATTACCGGTAAGATACGTTTTATGTCGAGGAAAAAATTTCATGCTTTCATGGTGCGTTACCGCCACGGTGTCGACAAATTTCCCGAGCGTCTTATTTGTAAGGCCCGGGACAGCGTTTTGTTCATGGATTATCGTGTGGATACCCAGCAATTTCGCGCATAAAACAACGGGGCCCGAACTATACCCCCCGACACCGATAACCAGTTCCGGTTTAAGGTCTTTTATTATCCCGTAAGAATCTTTAAAAGATAACGGGGCCTTAAAGATCGCTCTAATGGTTTTATAAAAACTTTTACCTACGACTCCTTCGGACCTGATAAATCTGATATCATATCCCTCCACGGGAATTATTCTCGCCTCTATCCCCTTTGCGGTCCCGACAAAAGTGACCGTTACGTCGGCAATCCTTCTTTTCAGTTCCCTGGCAATTGCAACCGCCGGGAAAACATGCCCTCCCGTGCCGCCTCCCGCTATGACGATATTCATCTTCTTCCCTTCATATAACGATGTCCGACCCGCAATCCATTCGCGGATATTCCCCCCTCGCCCGCCCTGTTCTCATTACTTGTTGATATACTGATAAGCACTCCGGCGGCAATCATGTTAACAAGAAGCGCTGATCCACCGTAGCTGATAAAGGGCAAGGGCAACCCCTTTGTCGGCATCAAGCCTGTTGATACGGCAAAATTTATAATAGCCTGCACTCCTATCATGATTGACAGCCCAATGGCTAAAAGATAGCTGAAAGGGTCGCCTGTCCGCGCAGCTACCCGTACACCTTTTATAAATAGCCACAGAAAAACGCCAAGGACCGACAATGCCCCGATCAGGCCGAGTTCTTCCCCTATTAAGGAGAAAATAAAGTCAGTATGCACTTCCGGCAAAAAATACAATTTCTGCTTGCTCCCACCAAGACCGACCCCGAAAAATCCTCCGTTCCCAAAGGCGATAAAAGACTGTACAAGTTGAAACCCGCAGTCAAAAGGGTCCTCCCATGGATCGACAAAACACATGATTCTTTTCATCCTGTATAAAGAGGACACGAGAAGCATGTAAACAGCGGGAAGAGAAAAAAGAACCAGTGCGCCTATATGGCTTAATCTTGCCCCGCCCAGAATCAAAAGGCCGATAGTAAGAATTCCAAGATTCATTACCGCCCCGAAGTCGGGCTGAAGCATAATAATCCCCTGGAAAACAAGCATGACACCAACCGGGACCATAATGCCGTATCGAAAGTCCTTCATTCTGTGAATGTTTTTATCCATATAATCCGCAAGGAATAAAACCATTATTATCTTTGCAAGCTCGGACGGCTGAAAAGTAGTAGGCCATAATCTGAGCCACCTTCTTGCTCCGTTCCCTGAAATTCCAATACCGGGGACAAATACTAACGCCACAAGTATCAAAGACACTGCCAATAATATGTAAACAAA
>JAUVPO010000153.1 GCA_030598625.1 Deferribacteres bacterium
TATAGGAGATATGGGATTAAGCCTTGTTGTTATTTTAAACGCCCTCAGGTTAACAAGGGTGAAGGCATAAATCCATTATCCGGTCTTTCGGTTTGTGATTGTTTTGCGCAGCGTTTCGTGTTCATAAGTTCTTCATAATTATAAGACTACAATAAGACCGATGTCGTTGACTTCATAAATGACGAAACGCTATAGTTAAGGCTGGAGATTTTACTTGGAAGAAAAAGAAAAGAAAGATATATTTGAAACAGTCTGGAAATTTTTTGCCTCGGTTAAACTGGCTATTTTCCTGTTGATAATATTGGCCCTGACATCAATAATCGGCACCATCGTTGAGCAGCAGGCTGAACCTTCTAAAAACATAGCCCTTCTTGCCAAGTTCTTTGGTGATGCTTTTGCTCCAACCGTTTATAACATATTCGCAAAACTCGGGTTTATGGATATGTACGGCTCATGGTGGTTTGTAAGTTTTCTTGTACTGTTCAGCATCAATCTTGTTGTGTGCTCCCTGGACAGGTTTCCAAAGACATTGCGTCTTGTCAAAACTCCTCTGAGACCGTTATCGGAGAACGGAATTAAATCGATGCCTGTAAAAAAAGAGCTGACGATTAAAACCAGCCTCAACACTGCCCGGGATGAATTTTTCAATGCCCTGACTGCGTCAGGATACCGGGTCTATGAAGCAAGTGGAAACGGGTCCATCCAGCTTTATACCCAAAAGGGCAGATTCGCGCGTCTGTTTGTGTATGTTGTGCATTTAAGCATTATTTTGATATTCCTGGGCGCTTTAATCGGCATCCGCTTCGGATTTAAAGGATATTTAAACCTTCCGGAGGGCAGGGCTTCAACTGTCGCGTATTTATCACCGGATAAAACAATCCCCCTAGGGTTTACGATAAAGTGCAACTGGTACGACACGCAATACTATAAAGGGACGGACACTCCGAAAGAATTCCAGAGCGAGCTTGTAATCATTGATGACGGCAGGGAAGTTCTCAAAAAAGTAATCGAAGTCAATGATCCGCTTACATACAATGGAATTACTTTTTATCAGTCTAATTATGGCATGATGGAAAACGCGGCAGGCTATTTTATACTGAACATTAGTTCAGGCAGCGGTCAGGAAAATACGCTGCGGCTGAAATATGGCGACAGTTTTGAAATACCCGGCACAGGCATTAAAGGGACCATTTCCGATTTTTCAACCGCTCTCACACGCGATAGAAATACCGGGGCGCTGACCACGTATTCTGAAATGATGGTTAATCCTGCGGTGGCCATTGATTTCGATATCCCGGGTGAGAAAAAGTTCAAGGGGTGGATACTCAGGCGTTACCCGGAAACCGGGATCCTGCCGGGAGGCAATTCAGTAAAATTTGTAGACTTCTGGGGAGTTGAATATACGGGCCTTCAGGTCGCGAAAGACCCCGGGGTCTGGCTTATCTATTTAGCCTCCATTCTTATGTCAATCGGTTTATACATTTGCTTTTTTATAAGCCATAAAAAAATCTGGATACAAATAACAAATGACAGAGATCACGCCAGAATCACTGTTGGAGGTTCTTCCAACAGAAACAGGCTTGCCTTTGAAAACGACATTGAGAAAATTTTGTCGCGCGCATCAAAGGCAATAGAGGAGAGGAGTAAAAAATGAGCAGCCCTGTATTTTTTGACATATCCGCCGGAGCCTATATTGCCGCAATGATAATATATATTGCGTATCTTGTAGTTAAGAATAAGACAGTCGGCATCGTTGCCACTGCCATAACGGTCTTTGGCTTTTTCAGCCAGAGCACGGCGTTTCTTATAAGGTGGATCAATTCTTTTTATTTCTGGACGGCATCTCATCCCACGTCAGGAATTATTGAGTCGACCCTGAGGGCCGCCCCTCTCAGGAACCTGTATGAGTCGTTAATATTTTTCGTGTGGTCGCTGATTCTTATTCACCTTATTATAGAGTTTAAGTATAAAACCCGCTCACTCGGCGCTTTTGTTACGCCTATAGCAGCGGCTGCATTGCTGTTTATAGATGTGTCGGGCACTTCAAAGGAAATCCAGCCTTTAATCCCGGCGCTCCAGTCAAACTGGCTGCTTTTTCATGTGCTGCTGAGCTTTCTCGGATATGCCGCCTTTGGCGTATCTTTCGGGGCGGCGGCAGCGTACATTGTAGTGACCACTGAGTCCAGAAATGAGAAAACCTATATTTTCTGGAGTATCATAATCGGAGTGTTCCTGACAGTGCTTATCGGTATGGGAATTGACTATGTAAGCCTTTCAACCACCCAGCGTGCGGAATTAATACAGAACTATTTTCTTAAAGCTACGCTGCGGAGTTCGTCCGGAGGAATTGCCGCGATAAGCTGGATCGGTTCAATCGCGTTTGTCTTTATTATCTGGCGATTCGGTTACGGACTTAAAAAAGTCCTGACAGGGCTTTCGCTAACGCCTGATATTCTTGATGATATAACATATAAGAGCATTGCCATGGGATTTCCCCTGTTTACGATAGGCGGACTGATAATGGGCGCCATATGGGCAAACAGCGCCTGGGGCAAATACTGGACCTGGGACCCTAAAGAGACATGGAGCCTTATAACATGGTTTGTCTATGCTCTCTATCTGCATGCGCGTTTTGTGGGCGGCTGGAGAGGGAAAAGGGTCGCGATACTTGCCGTCATCGGTTTTGTAGCCGTGATTTTCACGTATCTTGGCGTCAACCTTGTGCTCTCAGGGCTTCACGCCTACGGAAGCTGATAGGATAGAAGGGGATAAAAACCCTTTCATGAAAGGGAAGTATTTTCAGGATTTAAGACTGCCTACAAATTCTAAATAGTCCTGGGATGGATTTAAAAGTTCAACGCCTATACTGTCATGAGAATCCGGCAACATTAATATTCTGCTGAGACTGACAGGGACGCGTAACTCTTCTCCCTTTAAAGGGAGAAACATTTCGAATTGTGAGTCAAAAGGGAAACACATCTCCGTTGTATTAATAAGCATGCCTTTTTCCGAGATATTTGAAATAGTTCCCGTGTATATCCTGCTGCAGCAGAAATATCTTATATCTACATTCACAGGAATTCTATGACAAGCTCTTTTTTCCATATACGTTTCCCTGTTTTTCACTTGAATCCTTGGTCCCTTGCATACTTTATATCTTTTGCTTTATTACGATCGGTACTACATTATATGCAAATATTGCATATAAGGAAATACATATCAAGAAATATACCAACGAAGGTAAAAAAACAGGATTCAGCTTATTTGATTGAAAATCAAATGGTTAGGATAAAAAGAAAGAGTGGGTTCGGTTGTCTGGAAAGGCGTTGAAGTGTAGCATTGCACGGAAATGTGTCACCATAATATGCCATGGCATAGTCTGTTATTATAATAACCTGGCTAAGACCTACTCCAGAGTGTTCAGTAATTCTTCGTACTCCGGGGATTGATTTATGATTTCCATCCCCATTCTGTACGTTAAGCCGTGCACCGGGGTCTTATTAATATGTACCCATCTTACTTCGCAGAAAAGATTCGTTTTTTTCCCTGAAGGAGGTTGAAATTTCAGGTCAAATGTTGATTCAGGAATAAAAGACGTTATGCATTTCATGGAAGCAGTTATCATGTGCAGCCCGTGTTCAGATATATCCTCAATGACCCCGGGATAACTTGTCCCATCGGAGCAGAGTTCCGCCTTAAATAAATTAACATGTTTTCTCTCAGACCGTCTTTTTTCCATGAACCTTATAAAAAAGATTAATCCTGCAGAAGGGATTTTTCTTTTAGATGCTAATCTTTCTCAGATAATAAATAAGCTTAAAAGTATTATAAAACTGTTTTAATTATAAAACTCCATAGCGTATAAAGCAAAATCAATACCATTTCATAACACGTTGATTTTTCAGGTTTCTAATAATTGATATGCAACGAAGAAATGTAAACTCTTCTTACAGTGTAAGATTTTCCGACACATATCGGACAAAGGGATCTTGCCGGGTGGATAAGGAGTTTTAAGGAATAATGACCGGCCGGGTTGTAGTTTTACTGCAATAAAGTTTATTATTTTTTATCTGCGTAATCTGAGGATTCAATAAAACAATGCTTTGCGAACTCCACATCAGAAACTTCTCCATAATCGATGATGCGACCGTTGAGTTCGGGGGTGGATTTAATGTGCTTACCGGAGAAACAGGCGCCGGGAAATCCATAATAATCAATGCCCTGAGCCTTGCACTTGGAGAACGGGCGACGGGCGATCTCGTCAGGAGTGGCGAAAAGGAAGCGGTTGTCGAGGCATTTTTTGACATCCCTCCGGAACTATTGAACCATTCAACGCGTCAATTGCTCGAGGACAGCGGCATAGATTTTAACGACGGCCTTATTCTTAAAAGGATAGTTTCTTCACGGGGCAGGAGCAGGGCGTATGTAAACGGATCGCTCGTGAACGTGCAGACTCTATCGGATATCAGCAGAGATATTATAGATGTTCATGGACAATACGAGCACCAGTCTTTACTTTCAGCGGACAAGCAAATGGATTTTCTGGATGCATACGGCGGTCTCATTGCCGACAGGCAGGAAGTGTCGGGAATTTATAAATCGAAGCTTGATTTAAAACGGCAAATCAACGAACTTGTTCAGAAGGAGAAAGAGAGGGCCCAACGGCTTGATATGCTTGGATTTCAGATAAGCGAAATTGAGGCGGCGGATTTAAGGCCCGGAGAAAAGGAAGAACTCGGGGAAGAACTGAAAATCTTAAGCAGCGCTGTCCGTCTTGCAGAGCTTGCAAACAGGGCGTATGATTTTCTTTATTCATCGGATTCGGCCTGTATTACTTCACTTTCAAAAGTTCTCGATGATCTCAAGGAGGTCTCCGGCATTGACGCCCGGGCAGGTGATGCCGTAAAGTCGGCGGAAGAAGCGCTTTTGCTGCTTGAAGAAACGGGATATTTCCTGAGAGATTATAAGGACGGCATTGATTTTAATCCGCAACGGCTCGAACAGGTCCAGGAAAGGCTTGATCTTATAAAGGGACTAACAAAAAAATATGGCGGTGATATTCGGGAGATTCTTGATTATAAAGAAAAGGCCTTATCAGAGCTTGAAGGGCTTCAGCACGCCGA
>JAUVPO010000234.1 GCA_030598625.1 Deferribacteres bacterium
AGTATCGCATCAACTCCGTTAAGCGCGGCCATGTAAGCGCCAATGTATTTTTTCACCCTGTAACAATAGAGTTCAACAGCGAGCAAGGCCCCGGCTTCTTCCGATCCAAGCAAAGTCCTCATGTCACCGCTAAAGCCGGACACGCCGAGCAGACCCGAAGATGTATTTAAGATTCTATCTATTTCATTCGCTGAGAGTCCCTCTTTATTCTGAAGATAGGTTATAACACCGGAGTCTATGTCTCCCGAGCGTGTAGACATTACCAGCCCTTCATTCGGGGAAAATCCCATTGAGGTATCCACGGGCAGGCCGTCTTTTATTGCTGCTATTGAACATCCTGAGCCGAGCTGGATAGATACTATCCTGCCGTTATTGCCGATATCAGGACGGAGTTCTTTGAACCGCTGAAGCATTGCCCTGTGTGCAATACCATGAAATCCGTATCTATTGATACCATGTTCCCTGCAAAGTTCTTTGGGAAGCGCGTATATCTTTGAAACCTCCGGCATGCGGGCAAAAAAAGCGGTGTCAAAAACAGCGATATTAGGGATGTCACTGCCTGTGACGGCACGGCACGCACGCACCCATTGCAGGGCAATAGGATTATGGAGAGGAGCAAGGTGTGAAAGCCGGTCTACGTCCTTTTCGACCTTTTCGGTGATAAGACAAGGTTCAGTCAAGCGCAGCCCTCCGTGTACTACACGATGGACTGCGGCATCGATCCTGCCGCCATGCTCATCCATAAAGTGTCTTAGTTGATCTTCGGGAATCTCTTTGCCGGTCTCAAAATGTCCGCTGCCTGTCCGTACCGGTCCCTTTGCGTCTATATTGAACAGAGCCAGACGCACCGATGAACTGCCGGTGTTTATGGTTAAGATGTTCATGAATTTACTTAATGAATGTTATCAAAATTTCCGGACTTAAACAATCTTATAAATAATTATGACAAAACATTGTTTTTGGCATATAATTTTATTCATCACTCATATGAAAAAAGCAAAGATCATCTGCACAATAGGTCCTTCAACATCCTCTGAAAATACACTTGCGGCTCTCATAAAAGCCGGAATGGATGTAGCACGGCTTAACTTCTCACACGGAACACATGATGAGCACAGTCAATACATCCGTTCCATCAGAAAAGTGAGTCGGAAGCTTAAAAAGCCGGTCATGATCCTGCAGGACCTGCAGGGGATAAAGATCAGGATCGGGAATGTTGCCAACGATTCCATAAGATTAAAAAAGGGGCAGAAGATATTCCTTAAGCCGGGGAATGGTGTATCAACAGAGAATACACTTTTTATTTCTTATCCTGCCATCCTCGATGACCTTAAAAAGGGACAGAAAGTACTCCTTGATGACGGACTGATCCAGCTCAGAGTTAAGGGGAAAAATGCAGATTCAGTAATTGCAGTTGTAAAAGAAGGCGGGATGCTGACTGGCAAAAAGGGCGTCAATCTCCCTGATACAACAATTTCTCTGACACCTTTCACAGATAAAGACAGGGATGATCTTGCGTTCGGCATTGAAAACGGAGTTGACGCGGCCGCACTCTCATTTGTGCTTGATCCCGACGACATAAGAACGGTCAAGGAATGGTTAAAAAATAATAATTCCACTATTCCTGTTATCTCGAAGATAGAAAAACCGGAGGCCCTTCTTCATATTGACGCAATAATCGAAGCCTCTGACGGGATCATGGTAGCCCGCGGCGACCTTGGAGTTGAAGTCCCTCAGGATGAGATCCCCGTTATCCAGAAAAACCTTATCAGAAAAGCGAATGAATTGAGAAAGCCCGTTATAACGGCAACGCAGATGCTCGAATCCATGAGAGAACATATTAGACCGACAAGGGCCGAGATAACAGACGTGGCAAACGCCGTGATTGACGGAACAGACGCCCTGATGCTTTCCGCGGAAACATCAACCGGAAAATATCCGGTGCATGCAACGAAAATGATGAAGAAGATAATCGAGACAACGGAAAAAAATATCGCCTCTAGCATCGTCTCTCCGGACCTCTTCAACAGGACTTCCGAAGACAAGCTGAGCCATGCAATTGCCGACGCAGCGGTAAGGGCAGCCTCAGATGTAGGGGCCAAATGTATATCTGCTTTTACCCGCTCGGGTTTTACAGCCCTGCTTGTATCAAAATTCAGGCCTTCCGCGCCTATAATCGCGTTCAGCCCTGACAAAGCGGTAATGAAGAGAATGTCACTTTTCTGGGGCGTAAAACCCCACTTCATGAAACTGCTGAAAAACACCGATGAAATGGTCTATGAAGTTGAAAAGACCCTGATCAATCTAAAACTGGCAGGAAAAGGTGATCTCATAGTTATCACAGCAAGTTCGCCGCTTGAGAAATACGGAAAGACAAACTTCATGAAGATTCACAGGATCGGTGTTTAGAAAGGAGAACTAATTCGAACGATTAAATAATTTCTTCTTCAATAAGACAATCTGATATCATTAAATTATATATACAGCATTTACGATTTTGGAATATAAAATGGAACTGTCAAAGATTTTTTCCCGTAAACGGACAATTATTGTTATTGCCGCTCTTGTAATGGCGATACTTATCCTTACACTCCTGCCTTATGGGATCGGATACGGTATTGTGAGGGCGCTTCACGATCAGGGGGCTGAAGAGGCCCTTATTGAAGACATTGACTTCAACCCCTTTACAGGCAGACTCATTATACAAAACATGTCTATCCGGGAAGGCGATAGAATTCCACTTAACATCTCCGAGCTGGCAATACAGATATCGTGGCGTTCTCTTTTCAAAAAAAGGATATACCTGGAGGAACTCACTCTCGAAAAAAGCAGTCTCTACATTGAGCAGGCCGGCAACAGTCAATGGAAGGTCGGAGGCCTGAAAATCCCAGGAGAAAAGAAGAAAGAGGAAGAAGCTGCGGCAGAAGAACAAGCGGATTCTCCATGGGGATTCGGAGTGGGACGTCTTGCTATCAGGTCAAGCACGCTAAAGTTTAAAGGGATGGGACTGGATACTGAATTTGATATAAAGGATTTTAGCATAGCTAATATTAAGAGCTGGGAACCTGAGCTTGCCGCAGTTATCGCCCTTTCAGGAGATCTCAACAGGAGCGGTCTCAAAATAACGACAGAGGCACTTCCCTTCTCAACATCCCCCTCGGTCAATGGCGCCTTCTCGCTTGATAAGCTCTCACTGTCACCTATTAACGCCTTTTTGCCGAAAGACGGAAAGTTCAGCATTGAGAGCGGGAACGTAAGCTCGGCAGGGAGCTTTCAATTTGTCATCGGTCAGGAAGAGAACCTGATCAATTTCAGAGGCGGCATTACAGTTGAGGCTCTTTCGCTTGCCGGTCCGTCCGGAATCCAGCTTCTTGCGTTGAAAAAGCTTGACCTGCGGGAAATAGAAGTCGACAGCCTGGAAAAGATCAGTAT
>JAUVPO010000111.1 GCA_030598625.1 Deferribacteres bacterium
AAACAGATACACCATTTAATACGAAATTCAAAGCAGGAGACTGCTCTTACAGGATAATCCCTGAAAATGTTAAGCATACAGATATAATGGTAACTCATGAATCTTACAACCATAAGTTCATCAATGCGGACCTGAACTGCGTATTCCCGATCAACAGGATGAGGGAATATGTAAAAAAAGGGACCATCAAATCACTCTCTGAAGAGCATTACAGTTTTATGGGACACATTTATGTAGCAGGACCTCTCCTTGAAAATTCAAAAGAAGTCGGAAAACGTCTCAAAAAGCTCGGCGTTGATATCGCCTTCCTGACCCCGACTTGAGTTATCTGTAATCAATCAGTTGGATTGATCGCCCGGGGCGTGGAGGAATCCGGTATCAGCACGGTCTGTGTTACATTCAGGAAAGACATTATCGAACTCACCAAACCTCCGCGAATACTGTCCCTTAAATTTTCAGCCGGCAAGCCGCTCGGTAATCCGGGGGATAAAAAAACGCAGAGAAACATCATCGAGGCCGGATTTGATCTGCTGCAAAAGGATATAAAAGATATGACAACAATGGATTTGCCGTTCAGATTGCGAAAAATCGGGATATTTTAACACCCTGCGTCTGTTCCCTCTTGTCTTTTTTTTGCATTTCTGAAAGACTCCTTGCTTCTGGTCACCCTGAAATTTTATAATCAACTGTCTGTAGATTCTGATAACGGGAAATTCTTCATAATAAACAAAATCGTGACTATGAATTTCCATATCTCTCGACAAGCATAAAATACTTAATACACTACGTAAAATAATCTGTTACAGGAGAATTTAAATGAGTGTAATCGCCAAAGGAAAAACCCGGGATATCCGGGAATTAAAAAACATTGCCGGAAATGTGCGTATAAATATATTACATATGTTGACTAAGGCCGGCTCAGGACATACAGGCGGTTCATTATCCGCCGTTGATGTAGCAGTGGCAATATATTTTTCAAAAATGGCATTCGATCCAAAGAATCCTTTGTGGGAAAAGAGGGACAGATTTATTATGTCTAAAGGCCATGCAGCTCCCCTGATCTATGCCATCATGGCGGAAGCGGGCTATTTCCCTAAAGAAACCATCGAGACACTCAGAAAGATAGAATCTCCCCTTCAGGGACATCCATGCTGCAGAACGTTGCCCGGAATAGAAGTATCAACCGGATCACTCGGACAGGGCCTTTCCGTTGCCAATGGTATGGCTCTGGGACTAAAACTCGATGACAACCCGGCAAGGGTATATTGCATAATGGGTGACGGAGAAATTCAGGAAGGGCAGATATGGGAAGCCGCGATGACTGCCGCGCATTATAAAATCGATAATATCTGCGGGGTGGTCGACAACAACGGCCTTCAGATAGACGGCCCTGTTGAAAAGGTCATGGGAATAGAACCCATACATGACAAATGGGCCTCTTTCGGCTGGCATGTAATCGATATAGACGGACACAACATGGAGGAAATACTTGCCGCCCTGAATGAGTCGGAGAGCGTCAAAGGCAAGCCCTCGGTAATTATCGCGAACACCACTAAGGGCAAAGGGGTATCTTTCTTTGAAAATAAAGTAGAATACCACGGGGTAGCGCCTTCGCAGGAGGAATTTGAAAAGGCAGTAAAGGAGATCAATAATGACTGAAACTCTACACAATCCGGTATTGCCCGGACCGGGACAGGACACAGAGAAGAAGCTTAAGGCCACAAGAGACGCGTACGGGGAAGCCTTGCTTGAGCTGGGGAAAAAACGGTCCGACATAGTAGCGCTCGACGCCGATCTCTCCGGTTCAACCAAGACATGTAAATTTGCAAAGGCGTTTCCTGACAGGTTTTTTAATATGGGCATAGCCGAGCAGGATATGATCGGGACCGCCGCGGGACTTGCGCTGACCGGTAAAGTTCCTTTTGCCTCCACTTTTGCCGTCTTTGAAACAGGCAGGGCATGGGACCAGATAAGGTTAACCGTCTGCTATTCAAATACGAATGTCAAGCTTGTCGCGACTCATGGAGGAATAACGGTCGGCGAAGACGGCGCGTCACATCAGGCGCTTGAAGACATAGCATTAATGAGGGCCTTGCCGAACATGAACGTGATTGTCCCTGCGGATGCCGCTGAAACCACGTCGGTGATTAACGCCATAGCAGACTACAAAGGCCCTGTTTACGTAAGATTAGGCAGGGCAAAGATTCCGTATGTCATGCCTGATGACTACAAATTCACTCTCGGAAAGGCATTTGTGTTCCATATCGGAAAAGACGCCAATATTATTGCCGCGGGAATAATGGTGGATATAGCAAAAAAGGCGGCCGAAATCCTTTCAAAAGAGGGGATCGATACGGGTGTTATCAATATGTCTACAATTAAACCCCTTGATGAGGAAACCGTCCTGTCGGCTGCCGGGAGTTCCGGCTTTATTGTCACGGCTGAAGAACATTCCATTATCGGCGGTCTTGGGGGAGCGGTATGTGAACTCCTCTCAGAGCGCTGTCCTGTGCGTGTGAAGAGGGTTGGAATGAAAGATATCTTCGGCTGTTCGGGCAGTCCGGACGAGCTGTTAAAATATCACGGGATTACAGTAGAAAATCTTATTAAGGAAGTGAAGACTTCACTAAAAAAATGATTCAGTTTTCCGGGGTCTCAAAGTATTACGACAAAGAAATTATATTTAAGAATATTTCATTTACGATTGAAAAAGGGGACCTTGTCTACGTAACCGGTCCAAGCGGTGTAGGAAAAACAACGCTCCTCAAACTTATCTATTGCGCTGAACTTCCTGATGAAGGACATATAAACGTTGCAGGATGGGACTTGAAAAAATTAAGACAGGGTACGATCCCGTATTTAAGGCGGAATATCGGCGTTGTTTTTCAGGATTTCCGATTACTGCCCAACAAGACAGTTTTTGACAATATAGCCCTCACTTTGAAAATTCAGGACATGCACCCGAAGGAAATAAAAGAAAATGTTGATGAGGTATTAAAGAACATAAGATTAAAACACAAATCATACCTCTTCCCCCTGCAGCTTTCGGGCGGAGAACAGCAGAGAGTTGTAATCGCGAGGGCGATCGTATCCAGGCCTTCGGTGCTTCTTGCCGATGAACCCACGGGCAATCTCGACTCCGATACATCTGCCGCTATTATGAAACTTTTCAAGGATATAAACGCAAAAGGCGCCACCGTGCTGATTGCAACTCATAACGAGACTCTTTTCCAGGGTTCAGGACGCAGGACAATTCATTTAAGGGATTCTCAAATTGAAAAGGAGACCATCGGTTGAGGACACTCGTATATTCTCTTCAAACGGCCTTTAAAAGCCTCTGGCACGAAAAATGGATAAATTTCCTCACCATTCTGTCAATCGGCACCAGTCTTTTAATACTGAGCGCGTTTGTCGGAGTTACCCTGAATGCGGATTCCGTGCTTAAGCGCTGGGCCAAAAGCTTTGGCCTTGTCGTATATCTTGACAATACGTTAAACAGGAAAGCAGAAGACAGGTTGAAAGATTTTTTTCAGCAGGACCCCGATGTCCTGGAAGTAAAATACATATCAAAGGACCGCGCAATCAGGGAACTCCATGAAATTCTGGGAACAAACGCCTCAATTCTCGAAGAGCTTGAGGGGAACCCCCTTCCCTCTTCCTTTGAGCTCAGACTCAGAAGAGAGTTATTAAAACCGGAGATTGTAAAACGGAAGGCCGGGGAGATAAAACAAATAAACGGCGTTGAAGATGTGCAATACGGCGAGAAATGGCTGTCATCCCTGAACACTCTTTCAAAGGCAATGAAGATCATCGCGGCATTTCTGGGATGCGCCATATTTACGGCAGTTATATTTATCTCATACAATACGATCAAGATATTTTTCTTTGCAAGAAGACACGAGATTGAGACACTAAAATTGTTGGGCGCGACAAGAAGTTTTATCAGACTTCCTTTTTTAATAGAGGGGTTATTTATCGGGATATTTGGCGGTATCATCAGTTGTCTCGCGCTGTTCGGCGTTCAGTCATTGATAGTTTATAAAGGCGCTGATATTCTGCCTTCAATCAGGGCAATCATAGTATCTTTACCCGTGCAAGCATACATACTTGTGCCTCTTGCAGGAGCTTTCATGAGCCTTATAGGCAGTTTTATCGCTGTGGGGAAGATAAAATATTAGGACCAGCAATGATGTCTATCGGTTTCTTCAGACCGTTCAGGGACCTAGCCGGGAGGCAGGAATAAGAAAATGAAAAAAGGGAAGCGGCGATTTAAGATTTTACTCCTTGTTGCCTGTTCTTTGCTTTTATCACTTCCGGCCCCGTATTCTTCACTTCTCCACGCTACAAGTCCTCAAAAAAAACTCTCCGCGATACAGAAACAGATCAAAGAGAAAAAGCAGAAAATAAGGGAGGCCGTAAAAAAAGAAAAGTCCATACTCTCAAAAATAGAAAAAATTAACAAAAGCATACAAAAGAAGCGCAGGGAATTGAAGTCTTATGACAAACGCATATCAAAGACACAATTAAATATCTCCCGCCTTTCAAAAGAACTCGGACCGCTTATTCGCAAATCAGATAAAAGAAGAAAGTATTTAGACAAGCGGCTCCGCGCGCCCTTTATAAACATCAGTACGGAGGCAACTCCCTTGTTCTTGTTAAGGCAAAAGACTATCAGGACCTGATAAGAAAAAGCAGGTATATCGGTCTCATCGCCTATCTGGACAGTAACCTGATAAAGACATACAAAAAAGAAATAAAGGAGATCAACCTCAAAAAAAGAGACCTGGAAATCCTGCGTTCAAAACTGGAAAGAAGCAAGGACATCTCCAGGAAGAAGAAACAGGAACTGGAAGAAGGCCTCATTAAAAAAGACAGGCTGCTTGCCACAATAAGGAGCAAACGGAGTAACTATGAAAGAACGGTCAAAGAGCTCGAAGAATCTTCAAAAAAACTCCGGGAGCTGATTAAGAGGTTTGAGAGGAAGAAAGTGCCGAAATCAGTCATAGGCAGGGGGTTCCGGACATTAAAGGGCCATCTTCCCTGGCCGATCGACGGCAAGCTGCTTATTCCATACGGAAGATACAAGGACCCCAAATTTGATATAATTGTGTTTAAGAACGGGGTTGAGCTCAAAGCGGAATACGGAAACAAACCAAGGGCGATCGCCGGGGGACGCGTCGTATACTCCGACTGGTTTAAGGGATACGGGATGCTATTGATAATCAATCATGGTAACGGTTATCATAGTCTATATGGAAATTTGTCGGAAATTTATTATGAAAGAGGCGATTTGATTAATGCGGGAACCGCCCTGGGAAAAACCGGCACGTCAACTCTCCTGAATGTTCCCACTCTTTATTTTGAGATCAGGCATAAAGGAAAACCTGTTGACCCCATGAACTGGTTGAGGAAGAAAAGAAGATTGAGAAAAACATAAATATCATTTTCAATAAATATGGAGAAATACATCCGTGTTTTTCCTTGATAAGGGAGGAAGAATGTTCAGGCGTAAAACATATTTTATCTTGACCCTGATTATTGCAATCGCAGTCACCGGTATCCTTCTGAGCAAATGGAGCCTGCTGGAAAACGTTGATGCCAAAGAAGATTCCCATTATAAAAGGATTAAAGTCTTTGCCGAATCTCTCTCATTGGTCAATAAAAACTATGTGGAAGAAGTAGACGAGAAAGACCTGGTTTACGGAGCAATAAAGGGAATGCTCAATTCCTTAGACCCGCATTCCTCTTTTATGCCGCCTGAAATCTTCAAGGAAATGAAGATCGACACTAAAGGCGAGTTCGGTGGGCTCGGCATACAGATAGGCATAAAAGACAGATTGCTGACCATCATCGCCCCTATTGAAGATACTCCCGCGCATAAGGCCGGGACCAAGGCCGGTGACAAGATCATCAAAATAGACGGTGAATCAACCAAAGACATAAGTCTTCACGATGCCGTATCAAAGCTGAGAGGACCAAAAGGCACGTCAGTAACGATAACAATTGTCAGGGAAGGGCTGGATAAGCCCAAAGACATTACTATTGTGAGGGACATAATAAAAATCAAGAGCGTGAAATCCAAGATATTAGATGACGGAATCGGCTATATAAAGCTTACCCAGTTTCAGCAAAAAACCGCCGCTGAATTAAAAAAAGCCCTGAAAGATCTCGCTGATAAAGAAATAAACGCGCTAATTCTTGATCTCAGGAACAACCCCGGCGGACTCTTGAAAGGAGCTGTTGATGTTTCAAGCCGGTTCCTGCCATCCAAAAAGCTCGTTGTATATATTAAGGGCAGGAGCGGTGACAAAACCGAATTTCATACCAGCAACAATAACCAATATTATGATTATCCCATGGTCGTTCTCGTTAATGAAGGCAGCGCCAGCGCTTCGGAAATCGTAGCCGGCGCCATGCAGGACTGGGAACAGGCGATAGTCCTCGGTACGCAAACATTCGGAAAAGGCTCTGTCCAGACGGTC
>JAUVPO010000251.1 GCA_030598625.1 Deferribacteres bacterium
GTGATGGTTCAACCGAATCATATTCATGGCCGGTAAGCACATAAAACAGGGTTTCAGGATACCGTGTCTTGTAATCCTTGACCATTTCGATACACTGTTCATTCACCAGATCAAGGGCTGCCATGATAACATGAATATGCTTACGCAGCAGCACACCGGCTGCTCCACCGGAGTCCGGCGCAGTATATACCCGGGCCCCGAGGTCCTTTAACGCATTTTCGATCTCGTTTAAAGACGCAGGGTCGTCTTCAATTACGAGAACGGAAAGCCCCTTCAAGTTCGGATTATTACAAATAGTCTTTTTCTGCATTTTAAGAACAGTTTTTAATTAGCTTTACCCTGTAGTTTGCGACCAGGAACAATTAATTATATCAAATTATTTAGTGTCTGTTTATAATCCCCCTCTTTGTCAAAGAGGCCTGCCTGTCCGGTAGGCAGGGGTTAGGGGAGATTTTCTTAATATGATAATTTCAATCACCTGTCCGGATTAAACCTTACATACCTGTCCCAATATTCAAAAAGCTCTTTTGTCGCATATAAATCACCAACGCAATATCTGGCGATTGTAAGGTATTGCTGTTGCTTGAAAAGTTCGGGCACCTCGTATCCTGTAATACCTTCCTCTTTAGGGCTCTTTATTCCAAAGGCATTGCACCACATGTGGAGGCTGAATTTCCTTCTGACAGATCCGTAGAATGTCAGCAGGTCAAGCAAGTCCGCATGTAAAAGTTTGTAACGGTTGGGCATCAGTTCTTTGGTCGGCCGTATTTTATGCACTGCAGAGCGGATTAAAAGAAAAGGGGCGTCAAAGCCCCTTCCGTTAAAGGTAATTATCTGATCATAATGCCTTACCGTCTCCCAGAACCTTCTCAGTATCCCCGCTTCCGTATCGGCAACATACTCAATCCCTTCCTCTTCCAAAGGTTCTTGAAGGATTTCCGGCGACTGGTAGTATACCACTCCCCTGTCCGTGTCGGGGTTGAGCATGCCTATCGCAACAACCTCGCCTGTAAGAGGCGAAAACCCAAGGCCCTCCTTGGCTGCTTTTATATCTTCTTCCGTGTCCGCGTATTTAAGGAGATATTCCCTGGATATCTCATCGAATGTATCAAAATCCTTGCCGACCGTCTCAATATCGATTACAATCTTCCCGGACATTCTCTTAAGATCCGGAAAGCACGCTGTTATATATATCCAGATGACATTTTGTCATGATTTCCTTGGTATAGTGAGTGCAAACCGTCTGCCTTCCTGTTCGACCGAGCCTTTCTCTTACCCTGGGCACGTCAAGCAGATAAACAAGCCGGGATGCCAGTGTCTCAAAATCCTTCACCTTTATCACGTAACCGGTAACATCATCCATGATTATCTCGGGCATCCCCCCCATATTCGTCACTATCATAGGTTTCGCCGAAGAGAGAGATTCGAGCATTGTCAGCCCGAACGGCTCTGCCGCGGTTGAAGGATATACGCAGATATCGGAAAGGGAATAGAGTCCGGGCATCTCCTGAATGGAATAGACATCTATATACACATAATCCTTCAAATCGAATGTCCTTACTAAGTCGACAAAATAAGCAATATCTTTTTCCTGGCAAGATTCCCAGTCAATAATGTTCTTGGTCCCGGCCAGGACGAGTAACACATCGGGGAACCTTTCCTTGACCAGCTTAATGGCCTTTATACTTACATCACAGCCCTTGGCCAGACCCATCCTTGCCGGATGAAAAATTATTTTCCTGCCTTTTAATGCCGGGAACTTTTCAAGGACATTCCCCGTGTCTATATTGGGACGGAAATAATCCGTGTCGATTCCGTGATGAACTACGGTTATTTTATTATCATCCTCTATTACGCCCATTATTTCTTTTTTTATGTAATGGCTGACGGAGATTATATGCGTCCAGTTTATTTCTCTTGTAAGTTTGAGAAATAATATATCATCCCAGACATTGTGCGCCGTCAGGATAAGGGGGATGCCTTTATTATGAGCTAATTCTTCAAGGATCTTGGCGTGTTTCACACTGAAATAATGCATATTGTGAACATGAATGATATCCGGTCCTGCATCCTCAATAAAGTCAGTGAAAGTCTTTGTAATATCTTCATCAAGGCCTTCAAGTCCCCTTTTGGCAAGCCAGTTAAGGTCAAGTAGGGGGGTGCGATGAATCTTTATTCCCTTAAAATCTTCATCTGCCTTTTCCCCCTCTACGGCCCCCGTTAAAAGTGAAACTTCATGCCCTTCTTTAATCAACTCCGGAAGGAGGATGGTCAGGTGTGTTTCGACACCTCCTATAATCGGGGGAAAGCCCCAGTGCATCTGCGCAATCTTCATTCGCAAAAACCTCCCTTAGTAAAGTCCCCTGGTGTCATAAGTAACTTTCTTTTTGCGCTTTTTGTAAACGCTGAGTTTTTTGTTTGCCTTCAATGTATGCAAAGTCCTGTAGATCCTGACAGGAAGCTGGTCCGTCTTCCGCTTTGAACTGAAAGACAGGGTGACTTTTTCCTGGCCTACGTCCGCTGATACGACATACCCCTTGAACTTGAACTGAAACTTTACGCGTTTCCATGTGGACGGCAGCCGGGGGCTGAATGACAGGATTCCCCTCCTGATCCTCATTCCCGCAAAGCCGTTTATCAGAGCCTGCCATACCCCTCCCAGGGAAGCCGCGTGTATCCCCGCGTCCGTATTGCCGTATATATTTTTCAGATCGGCATGCGAAGCGACATCGAAATAATGGCTTGCCTTGTGCTCCTCTCCCACCTCCGCGCCGATCAGCGCGTGTATCGAGGCGCTGAGAGATGATTTGTGCAGTGTCCTTTTTTCGTAAAAAAGGTAATTCTTTTGTTTTGTGGTAAAACTGAAAAGATCGGACAGTATAAAAAGTATCATTACAACATCAGCCTGTTTGACATATTGCGTGCTTCCGATATCACGTACGCTTTCCGGGTATAGAGGCATGGAGTTCTGGTCGAATTCGGTCAGGGGAAGTTTTCTCCTTTTCAAAAATCCTTCAAACTGCTCCAGTATTCTTGTTTTTTTTGAAAAGGGTATATAAAGGTTTGAAGCGATCTGTCGCCACGTATCAA
>JAUVPO010000244.1 GCA_030598625.1 Deferribacteres bacterium
GAAACGCCCTCATATCACTTTCAGGGACGATCTTCCGGGGATCATCAAAATGCTGTTTTATCCAGTTGTATAAATTATGATCACCGATAATGTGCTTCATGGAAAAATAGGCAAACGGCCTGGACCCTATCCCGGTGATGTCCTTCCCGAGGTCGCCTCCCTTGCCGTTGACCTTATGGCAGCCCTTGCACCCCTTTTCGCGGAACAGCTGTTCGCCTTTCGCAACTTTTTCTCCGCCTTCCTTTTTCAGCATTTCATAGTCATGGCACTGGGCACATGATCCCTGGATGTAAGTTGACGGTATAATTGGGAAATCCCAGTGCGTATGCTCATCACCATGGGCCTCCCTTACGTTCATTGCCCGTCCCTGGCCCCTGTGGCATGCAGTGCATCCGAATTTTGCAACCGGATGGTTTTCCAGGTAATTGCCGCTGTGCTGTTTAAAGGGCTGCTCAGCATCCGCCATAAGCGGGTTTTCAACTCCGCGGTGGCAGCTCGTGCAGCGGTCAGCCCTTTTCAGGCTCTTCACATACACCTGCTGAATGCCGATGTCTATCTTTTCCGCCCGGTTCCTTGTAGATTCATCCTTTGCATTTTTGACAAGGAAGTTCTTGTATTCTGTCTGGTATCCCTTCCATTCAGGATTAATCTCCCGGTTCAATGCCATTGCCATAAACGCAATGAGCACAAGCGATGAGATAAGTAAGATTGATAAGTAATATCTGCTGTTCATATTTTTCCCTCTATTAATGAGTTTATTTTTAAAATTACTTCAGGATTCAAGGATTCGAGGATCCGAGGATTCAAGTTAAAAGATAAATTCAAAAACCTTGAATCCTTGACCCCTGGACCCCTTGGCCCCTGGTTTTTTAATGTATCGGCCATTGACTCGCCGACCAGTAGAATTCCCAGTTCGGACCCCTTAACACGGTTCCGGTATAAGTCAGAATCACGTAACAGATCAGGAACATCGTAAACAGTGAAATGGCCCCCATCCGTGTAGAGCCGGTCCTCTTTATCACCCATAAGGAATAGGCTATGACAAAGCCGAGCAGCAGGTTTCCGGGGTTTATCGCAATTATCCACAACTGGTGAATTTCCGGCCACCAGTTCCTGAACCAGCCGAAGTTTATAACGAATGCAAGAGAGCCTATGACAGCGATTGCCCCTACTATGAAGGACTCTATTGCGATCATCTTGCCCTGCCTGTTTGAAAACCAGATACCGAAATGCTCGTCTTCCCTGTCAAGATAGGGGATCAGCAAAAGCCCGGCAATTGCAAGTCCTGGAAGGCCCTGTCCACCCATAAAGGCAGAATAGGAGACAAGTTCCTGAAGTCCCAGAAAATACCACGGAGCCTTAGCCGGGTTTTCAGGGATGGCCGCGTTGGCAAATTCCTTTAGCGGCGCATCGACAAAGTACGAATATGCGATCACTCCCGCGAGTGTAAGGATAAATACCGCGATCTCGGCTATGAACAGGTTGGGCCAGGTCGTGACCGTATTTTCAACGTCATTATCAACAGCCGGCGTCCGGCCCTTTGCAAGCTCCATAAGACCGTATGTCTTGTGCGTGGGGAAAACGTCCCCCTTCTTATTCGGAGGGGATATGTTAACCAGACCGTCCCCGCTGCTCTTGACAGAGTCCGGTTTTGAGAGGCCGCCGTCCTTTCTTATTCTCCAGAAATGCACTCCCAGGGCAATACACATCACCAGAGGCAAAAGAATAATATGAAGGAGGTAGACCCTTGTCAGGGATTCCTGCCCCGGTTCCGTACCGCCGAGGAGTATCTCTTTTGTTGCGCCCCCGATATCAAAATACTGGGTTATACCAAAAATGTCCGTAAGCTCCTTCGGCGCAGCTGCAATGTTGGCTACGATAACGAGCGCCCAGTACGAAAGCTGGTCCCAGGGAAGCATATAACCGGTAAGGTTTATTACAAAGGTCAATAGAAAAAGTATTATACCTATTACCCAGTTAAACTCCCTTCCCCTTTTGTAAGAGTTCGTATAGACAATCCTCGCCATATGGAGGATCACAAATATTATCATTGCCTCGCCTGACCACTTGTGGACATTTCTCATGAGCTTGCCGCCGAAGACGACAAAGTTAATGTCCTTGACAGCATTAAATGCAGTCTCAGTTGCCGGGCTGTAATATACCATCAGAAAGCCGCCTGTTATAAAGGCGATTACCAGAAGAAATAAGGAGATAAGGCCAAGGCCAAGCGTATATGAAGATTTTAGTGTGTTGATGTGGGTCTTCGCCCCGTGTAGGTGGAGGAAGAAATTATTCAGTACGACTGCGGTCCTTGATTTATCTGACGTGGGCATGCCGCCTCTGAGGAAAGAGCTTAAAAACGAGTTTTTCAGAGACAGTAAATTCTCTTTATACTTCACTAGTCCGGATTCGTTCGAATTATTCATTGATCATATACCTCTAAAAAGATTTATTTATTTTTTATGCAAACAAAAATTTTGTTCCCTGGGGAACGGTCTTTGCGGCATCAACAAAGAGAGTGCCGTCCACCTCCTGCTGTATATCAAACCACTCAAGGGGCCGCGGCGCCGGTCCGCCAATGACATTACCGTCAGGCGAATACTGCGAGCCGTGGCACGGGCACTGGAAACCGAAATCAGCCTGATGTACAATACACCCGAGGTGGGTGCATATGGCTGATATTGCAAACAGTCCGTTTTCATCGGAAAATATGAACACATTTTTATCATCCATTTTTTTTACGCTGCCCAGAGGGTAATTTTCTATTGTTCCTATCTTGAATTTTTTGGATTCCTCGGCATATACGTCAGCCTTTACTAACCTCATGCTTCCTGCAAGCGCTCCTGCTGATCCGACAATGGCCGCTCCGAAAGCCGCGATTCCGAGAAAATCACGTCTTGACACCTCGTCCTTGTCCCGGGTTTTCTTGCTCATTTATCTATTACCTCCTTAAATATAAATCTCTCCATGGTGATTGCGTCGACCGGGCACTTCTCCGCACAGAGGCCGCACCTGATGCACCTTTCCTCGTCCTTGATAATCGCAGACCCCCGGCTTAAATCACCGTTTCCGTACCTGTTTTTAAAAAGCTCCATCAAGGTCTCGTCGCCCTTTATATTTTCAAGGCTCACAAGCCGGAGGCAGTATTCAGGGCATATGTCCGCACACCCCCCGCAGAGGACGCACCTGTCGCCGTTAAATATCGTATTGACAGCACAGTTCAGACACCGC
>JAUVPO010000025.1 GCA_030598625.1 Deferribacteres bacterium
CTATTCAAACCCCGCAATCTGCTAAAATAACGGCATGAGGAAAGCCGTTTATATCATTGCTCCGGAGACAAAGAGTGGAAGGCTTGATACTTTTATATCCCGGAAAAGTCATCTGACGCGCTCCTTTATTCAAAAACTAATCAGGCAGGGATCGATAACGGTTAATTCGCGTGCGGAAAAAGCGGGGTATAAAATAAAAAAGGGCGACAAAATAGAACTGACTATCCCTGATGAACCTGAGAGACAGCTTGCGCCTGAAGATATCCCTCTGGAAATTTTGTGGGAAGATGAACATATAGTCGTTGTAAATAAACCTCCGGACATGGTTATTTATCCTGCGGTCGGCAACAGAAGCGGCACCCTCATGAATGCCCTGGTATCAAGATGCGGGAGACTTTCCTCTGTGGGCGCCCCATTGAGGCCGGGGGTAGTCCACCGGCTTGATAAAAACACTTCCGGCGTAATAGTAATTGCCAAAGACGACAGGTCGCACCACGGCCTCGTGGACCAGTTTAAAAACCGTGAAGTCGAAAAGCATTATACAGCCCTCCTGTACGGCAGGCTTAAAGAGGATTCCGGGGAGATAACGTCGGCAATCGGCAGGTCGTTGTCGGACAGGAAAAAGATGTCGGTTAAAACAAGAAATGGGAAAGAGGCGATTACAAAGTTTGAGGTTGTGAGAAGATTTAATTCCGCTACCCTGGTAAATGTCAGAATCATTACCGGAAGGACACACCAGATAAGGGTCCACTTTGCATCAATAGGTTATCCGGTATTAGGGGATAAAACATACGGCAAAAAGACTTCCGTGAAGTCGGGACGGATAACCGTGAATTTTTCCCGCCAGATGCTGCACGCTTACAGCATGAGACTGAAACATCCTGTAAATGGAGAATCCTTAGAGTTCACTGCTCCAATGCCGGAAGATATGGAAGAGGCGATAGGGGAATTATCTGTTAAATAATAAAGAAGAGGATGCTGACCTGTTAGGGGACATGGCTGAAGTTAAAAGGTTGGGCTCGTTTAGGTGAGAAATTACCTTTTAGATCAGGGTCAGCATCCTATCCTTGCTTTGTATTGTATGTATTCTTAATCAAGATTAACTTAAATCTAAGAGGGGTACTATGATTTAAATCATAGTAAACATAAGTGCCCGGTTTTATTTTACTTCAGCCTCGTCTTCAACCGGTTCACTGCCGGATTCCCGGATTTCTTCTTTATAGTTGCACTCCTTGTTCAGGCAGGCGAGAAACTCTCCCTTTTTGGTCTTTTTTTCGATTAATATGTTTGCTTCGCATACGGGGCAGCTTTTATTGACGGGCTTATTCCATACAGCAAATTTGCAATCAGGATAATTGCTGCAGCTGTAAAAGAGTTTGCCCTTTTTTGTCCTTCTCTCAACAATGTCTCCCCCGTCTTCAGGACATTTAATGCCTATGCTCAACGCCTTTGTTGTTTTACATTCCGGATATTTGCTGCACGCGAGAAATTTTCCGAATCTGCCCGATTTCAAGACCATGGGAGAACCGCATTTCCCGCACTTCTCGTCTGTTTGCTCTACTTCCGCGCCCTTTGTTTTTTGTCCTCCGTTAGGGTCCTCAAGTGGTCTGGTATTTTTGCATTCGGGGAATCCGGTGCAGGCTATAAACCTGCCGTGCCTGCCCCATTTAATGACCATCGGTTTACCGCACTTGTCACATTCCTCTTCCGTGGGGATGTCTTTCGGCTTCACCTTGCCGAGGACCTTCATTGCCTCATCAAGGTCTTTATCAAAAGGCACATAAAAGTCCCTTACGATATCAACCCACTTAAGGCCGCCTTCTTCAATCTTGTCAAGGTTGTTCTCCATTTTTGCCGTAAAATCATAATTCATTAACTCGGAAAAGCGTTCTACAAGAAGGTTACTGACCACCTCTCCCAATTCCGTCGGTTTAAATCTGCCTTCCATCATTTCCGTGTATTTCCTGTCCTGTATTGTTGACAGGATAGACGCATAGGTGCTGGGCCTTCCGATTCCCTTTGCTTCAAGCTCCTTGACGAGAGTCGCTTCCGAGAATCTCGGCGGGTGCTGCGTAAAATGCTGTTTTGGTGTAATCCCTGCCTTTTTTAAGATGTCCCCTTCTGTCAAAGCAGGCAGCAGACCTTCCTCGTTTTTGCCGTTATCACCGCTTTCCGTATACACTTTCATAAAACCCGGGAACTGAATAACAGTGCCTGTTGCCCTGAATATATATTTTCCGGCATCTTCCGGCTTATCAGCCCTTGCGGCAATATCAACGGAAGTCTGTTCCAGAAGCGCAAAATGCATCTGGCTTGCAATAAAGCGGTTCCAGATAAGTTTATAAAGATTATACTGGTCCCTGGACAAATAATTTTTTATACTCGACGGGGACCTGATAACAGCGGTCGGCCTGATGGCTTCGTGGGACTCCTGTGCCGACTTTTTACTTTTATACACCGGCGGTTTCTGCGGTATATAATCTTTACCGAATTCTCCCCTGACTAAGGCCCGTGCTTCATGCTGCGCCTCAGTAGATACACGTACAGAATCTGTTCTCATATAAGTTATAAGACCTGTTGAACCCTCACCACCAAGCTCAATTCCCTCGTAAAGCTGCTGCGCAATAAGCATGGTTTTTTTGGCGGTAAACCTTAGTTTTCTTGAAGCCTCCTGCTGGAGTGTGCTGGTAATGAAAGGCGCCGCCGGAGATCTTTTTCGCTTCTTTTTTTCCACTTTTTTTACCGCAAAGATTTTGCCTTCCAATTCTTTCAGGATATTCGCGGCTTCCGATTCATTTTTTATCTCCGCCTTGTCATCATTTATCCTGAATAACTTTGCGTCAAAAGGAGGCGGTTCCTTTCCCTCAAGGTTTGCAGTTATACTCCAGTACTCCTCGGAGTTGAACGCCTCAATATCCTTTTCCCTGTCCACAACAAGCCTGAGCGCGACGGACTGTACCCTGCCCGCGCTGAGACCCCGGCTGACCTTTCGCCATAAAAAAGGTGAAAGCTTGTAACCCACAAGTCTGTCCAGAATTCTTCTGGCCTGCTGGGCATCAACAAGGTTCATATCAATTTTCCTTGGATTTTTAATCGCTTCCGTCACGGCTTTTTCGGTTATTTCGTTAAATTCAACCCTGTAGACTTTGTCTGAACTTCCGTTTAACTCCTCGGCAATATGCCATGCTATTGCCTCGCCCTCTCTGTCAGGATCGGGGCCGAGAAATATCTTCTCAACTTGCTTTGCGGCTTTTTTTAAATCTTTCAGTATCTTTTCCTTTCCTTCAATTACAACATAGGTAGGTTCAAGATTGTTTTCAATATCAACACCAAGCTCTTTTTTAGGAAGGTCTTTTACATGTCCAACCGATGCCTTTATTGAAAATCCCCGGCCGAGAAACTTGCTGAGAGTTTTTACTTTAGTTGGAGATTCAACAATTAAAAGAGACTTCATCTGTAACAACTCCTTGTCTGTTTGTACTGACGCATTGCCATTTACCCGTTCAGAACAGCAGATATTAAAATATGTTATTTAATCGGTTATTTTACGAAAACCTTTACATCTTTCAGCTCAGACTGAAAAGTTTCCCCTCCGCCTGTCTGATAATCCCTTTCAGTTCAAGGTTTAATAATGTCGATAATGCCTTGCCTGTCGGCATATTTATTTCCCGGATAATGTAATCAATATGTTTCGGTTCATGACTCAAGTAATTGCAAATTGTCTTTTCATACTGATTCATTGAATACAACTTTTTTTCATTGTCCGGTTTTTCTTCTTTGAGGATCCCTTTTATCTGCGACCTGAGCTCGTCAATTACTTCATCTGCGCTTTCTACGAGCTTCGCGCCTTTTTTAATAAGGTCATTGGCGCCCTCTGAGTTTTTCGAAGTAATATTACCGGGAACAGCAAAAACCTCTTTGCCCTGTTCAAGCGCATATCCTACTGTAATGAGCGAACCACTGTCAATAGTCGCCTCAACTACGATTACTCCCAGTGAGAGTGCGCTGATGATCCTGTTCCTTCTCGGGAAATTTTCCCTGTTAGGCTGGGTCCCCATGGGGAATTCACTTATTACTGTTCCGGAAGATTCAATTATTTTCGCAAGATTCCTGTTTGCCGCCGGATAGGGGACATCTATTCCGGAACCCAGCACCGCTACTGTCCTGCCTCCGGCTTCAAGCGCCCCTTTATGTGAAGCTGTGTCAATACCCCTTGCCATTCCACTGACAACTGTCAGCCCGGATGCAGCCAGTTCACGACTTATTTTTTCGGCTGTTTGCATCCCGTATACAGATGCCCTCCTTGAGCCTACCATTGCAATAGCATATTTGTCCGTTTCAGTGAAATTCCCTTTAGCATAAAGCACTATCGGTGCATCGTAAATATGTCTCAGACCTTCCGGATATGCAGGGTCATCAAAAGGAATCAGACGAATATTGCCTTTCCCCGCCCTGTCAATTTCTCTCCGGACCATCTCCCATTGATTAAATCCCGCTATACTCCGCGCCCTGTTTTCCCCGATTCCATTAATCTTCTTAAGCTCTCCGAATGACATTTGAAAGATATCGCCGGGATTTCCAGAGACCGAGAGGAGTCTCCTCGCAATTACAGGACCAATATCAGAGAGAAAGTTTAAGGCAAGCCAATGCTGCAAATCAGACATAATATAAACGTAATTCGTGTCCGTAATATGTTTAACGGATGAAGGACAACGGACAATGGTTGTTCATTTTTTCAATTTCCGTATTTTCAGTCTTAACGCATTTAATTTTATAAAGCCCTCTGCATCTTTCTGGTCATAGACATCTTCCGCTTCGAAAGTTGCGAGTTCAGCGCTGTAAAGAGATTTCGGCGCCTTTCTGCCTGCAACAATGCAGTTCCCTTTATAAAGCTTTAATCTTGCGGTCCCGGTGACCCCTTTCTGGGTTTCATCTATTAGACACTGAAGTGCCTGTCTTTCAGGGGAAAACCAGAAACCGTTATATACAAGTTCGGAATACTTCGGCATCAGGGAATCCCTTAAATGCATCAAGTCCCTGTCAAGAGTGATTGACTCCACGGCCCTGTGGGCAATTTGTAATATTGTACCGCCGGGCGTTTCATATATACCTCTGGATTTCATTCCAACGAACCTGTTCTCAACCATATCCAGCCTGCCTATGCCGTGTTGTCCCGCAACCGTATTGAGCTTTTTTAGAAGCTCTGCGGGAGAAAGGTTTTTACCGGCGACAGATACCGGGTCTCCATTCCTGAATCCGATTTCAACGTACTGTGCCCTGGACACGGCCTTTTCAGGCGATACGGTCAGCGTGAACAGATTCTCCGGAGGCTCCGCCCAAGGGTCTTCAAGGATGCCTCCTTCATAACTTGTATGAAAAATGTTTACGTCCGTACTGTACGGTTTTTTCTTTGTGACCGGAACGGGGATGCCATATTTTTTTGCATAGTTTATCAGCGATTCTCTTGAGTCGAATTCCCACTCCCTCCAGGGAGCGATGACCTTTATATCGGGCTTTAACGCATAATAAGTCAATTCAAACCTGACCTGGTCGTTGCCCTTGCCCGTGGCTCCGTGTGAAACCGCATCCGCCTTTTCCTTTTTTGCTATTTCCACCTGTATTTTAGCTATAAGCGGACGCGCTATTGAGGTCCCCAGAAGATAAGCGCCTTCATAAACCGCGTTGGCCCTCAACATGGGGAATACATAATCTTTTACAAACTCTTCCCTCAGGTCTACAACATATGCTTTTGATGCGCCTGTGCTCATTGCCTTTTTCTCTATGGCCTTAATGTCTTCCTTCTGTCCAAGGTCCGCATAGCAGGCAATAACTTCACACCCGTAAGTATCTTTAAGCCACTTTATGGCTACGGATGTATCAAGCCCTCCAGAGTAAGCAAGTACGGTTTTCCTGATGTTCATCGATTTATCTCCTAAGTTAATAAAAATATCACAAGTCCATAAAAATGTAAAATGCGGCGATTTTTGCAAAACTGGAGCAACTAATAAATCGTCTAAATTTACAAAATGTTGCAAATAAATCACTCCTTTCAAAAAAACAGCCTTTTTAGCGATAAAAAAAAGGTATACGCTAAATAATTTGAAAAATTTATCCGATAAGTATTTACATTGCCTGATTAAACAGCAATATAAGGATATTAACCCTAAAACTATTAACGAAGGATAGCACTATTAAAATGATTGTTGCGGGAAAAACACATAAATTGAAAATATTTGCCTTTTGTCTGGCTTCATTACTTTTATACGGGTCAGCAATCCATGCCGCGCACGATGCTGCGAAAAGCTTGCGCGGTCCTGCATTCTCTGATCCGACCAAACATATGCAGATGCCGGCCAGCTGGGAAGAACAGCCTGTCAAGTATGAATCCTCGGCGGGTGATGTTTCCCTTGCAATAAACCTTGATCAGCAGATGTACCGCGTTTTGACACCAACCATAAAGGAATACGCAAAAAAACATGGCCTCAATATAGCAATTACTGATTCAACCTGCGGCAACTCTGCCGGTATGCTGCGTCGCAAGATGATAGATATAGGCGGATTTTGCTGCGCGCCCGGAATGATTGACCGGTTTCCCGGTCTTCGTTTTCATACTACCGGCATCGCGCCTGTCGCGCTGTTCGTACACCCCGACAATCCAATTGACAACATTACGCTGGACCAGGCGAGAAGAATATTTATGGGTAAGATCAATTACTGGTCCGAGCTTAAAACGTCAGACGGCCGGCCCGGCCCGGAGGTTATGATTAAAACAGTCGGACGACTGCATTGCAAGACAAGACCCGGTCACTGGCGTTTATTACTCGACAATGAGGACCTCTTCAGCTCGAGAATGTTCGAGGTTGGAAATATTTCCGACATGATTTTGCAGGTTGCCTCTAATACGGACGCCATTGGCCATGAAACAGCATGGCTTGCTACAGAGTATTACAAAGACAGAGGCAGGGTAAAGACATTGAAGATAGACGGTTATGCACCGGAAGACCTGGATGCCTTGCTTTCCGGCAAATATCCTGTCTACAAGACCTTTAGCGTCACTACATGGGAAGGAAAAGAAACAAAAAATTCAGTCGCCGGGGAATTAGTGAAATTTATAAAAAATCAAATTGAGACCCTTGATGCCGGATATGGCATTGTTCCAATATCCCGCCTCAAGAAATCGGGATGGAAATTTAAAGGGTCTGAGTTGATCGGGGAACCTGAATTAAATAATTAAATGGATGTCAAGATATTACCACTAATTGCAAGCTTGCATAAGCGTGTTCCTTTAACCACAAAAATGGTGCTGATAGTCGTCATCATTGGTATCATTCTCTGGACAATTACGGACTTTTATCAATCCAATTACCATAAAAACATCCATGAGGTCGAACACAAGAATATGATTAATCATGTGGCTGTAGAGCAGCGGATGCGTTTTGATAATTATGTAAAAAAATACTTTCAATCAGTCAAGCTGTTTGCCACGCAAAAAAAGTTTAGCGATTACCTTGAATTTCTTGAAAAGAAAAAGTGGACGGAAGACAAACATATTCAGGTAATATATCACTCACAGCCCCCTAAGTGGTTACCTTCCCGATCAATATTACGCACGTTTATTCCAGCCCATTATTTCATTCTGTCTGATGGAAAGGGAAGGTTAAGAGAAGCTTATTCAAGGGAGCATGCTAAATTACCTCAATTTTTCCTTAAACCTGACTCCGTATTGTATCAGTTAAGTCAACATCAGAGCTTTTTAACTTTATACGACAATACTCCCTATATTATTGCCTCAAAACGTATTCCCGGTGAAAAGGGGCAATTAGCAGGTACATTAACGCTTGCCTGCCCTGTTGATGACAAATTTCTTATCCAGTCGCAAGGGGTCATTGGCAGCAGTTCACTCGTTGCCTTAATAACAGGATTGGACCCTTTTATTATTGCAAGCAATAATAAAAAGATGCTTCCGAAAGGTGAAAAAATCAATGCACTGAGAGATCGTTTTCTCGTAGAAGAGGAGGGTTTTTTTGATTATGGCAATTCAGATTTACTTATCAGTCTTGCCACTTTTTTTCCGATAGCCGAGATAGTATCACAGAATAAACACATTCTTTATAAGGAACGCGTTAATCGCACAATAACTATTTTTATATTTATCATGACCTTTGCAGTGATCGTTTACTGGATTACACGACATATACAGAAAATAACTCAACAGATTTCAACTTTTTCTCAAGAGACATTCGGGATAAAACCAGAGGAGGTTCAAAAGGGAGATCAGCTGCAAATTCTCCAAGAGCGGTTCAGGAATTTGACTGAAGAAGTTCTCGTGTCGCGTGAAACCTTAAAGAGACAGGCGAATGAACAAACCCGCCTGATTGTAAATAACGCATTTGATGCCATAGTCACAACAGACGATGGCGGCATAATCAAGTCATGGAACCCACAGGCTGAAACGATTTTCGGCTGGACAAGTGAAGAAGCGGTCGGACATATAATAAATGATACCATTGTCTCCGCGCAGGATCATGAAACATTCAAGAAAACTCTCGAATACTTCATGGAAACGGGAAAGTGGCCGGTATTTAACGAGCAGATTGTGATAATGGCCTGCCATCGCGATGGACATGAATTTACCGCGGAATTCTCGGTCTCACCGGCGTGGTCGGGAGGCCATTATATTTTTATATTTATTATACGTGATGTCACCGAGCGCAAACAGGTGGAGAAAAAGATCAAAGACCTTCTCTCCACCGTAACAAAGGCAAAAACCGAATGGGAAACAACTTTTGACAGCGTTACGGAGCTTATACTGATTATGGACAAAGAACTCAATATTATAAGGTGCAACAAGCCGTTTGCTGAATTCACCAAGAAATCAATCGATGAAATTATAGGCGGCAAGTGCAGCGATTTTTTAATCTGTGGCCGGGAATTGAATAATATTATACATAATGATCAGATAAAAAATAAGCCGGAAAGAACGGAATTTGAAACAGAAGACGGTCGCTGGCTTTATGTAACACACCTCCCGGTTTTCGATGAAAAAGGCGAATTCCTTAACACAGTCATTACAGCTACGGACATTACAGAACTGAAAAGAATAGAAGAATCGCTTACTGAATCCAGGGCGGAACTAAAGGAAAGAATAGATGAGCTTGAAAATTTTTACGAGATGGCTGTAAACAGGGAATTGAAGATGATAGAACTGAAAAAAGAGATTGTAAGATTAAAGGATGAAACGCTGAAAAACAACCCTGTTGAAATTTAATAGACTGCCGCTTTTTTTTCGCATTGACACCTCCTGCGTCAAGAGATTAATATTTCATTTAAGAACTCTCTCGGATTTATTGAAAAATGACAGTGATAAGGAGAGCCATAAATGAACGAGATATTAAGTGCAATTAGAGCAAGACGGTCCGTCAGGGCATATGAGTCGAAAAAGGTGCCCAAAGAAAACATTAATTCCATAATAGAGGCCGGCAATAATGCGCCTTCAGGCATGAACAGCCAGCCGTGGCGTTTTGTCGTGGTTGAGGATAACGCGCTTCACAAAAAAATGATTGAGGCGGCAACACCGAATGCGAAGACGCTGCTTACCCCTCTCAAGACTTCAAATCCTGAACGCTATGAGCAGATAATGAAACGGTATGAAGAACTGCAAGACCCGATTTATTATTCAGCCCCTGCAATAATTTTTGTAATCGGGCGAGGACCTTATGCCGATTTATCCTGTCCTCTTGCGTGTGAAAACATGATGCTTGCCGCTTATTCACTGGGACTTGGAAGCTGTTGGGTCCAGTTCGGTTCATTGATTAAAGACAATGAGGAAATCAGGGAAGCGTTAGAATTGAAAGAGGATGAAAAAATCTTCGGCCCTATCATAGTCGGATATCCACAGGGCGTTACCGAGCCACCGGAGAAAAAGCCGCCCGCGATTAAATGGATTTAATTGCTCACTTAATCGTCAGTTCTTCAATCGCCGATTTCAGCCCGATCACCACGTCCGCCATCCGCTTATAGTCAAGGATTTCCGGCACGTCCCCCGCACCGTGATACTGGGGGTTTCTGTAAAAGGCGGTATCCGTCACCATCAGGGCATTATAGCCGAATTTCCAGAACGACCTGTGATCTGAGAAATCCACTCCCGGAACAATAGAGAGAGTTGAGAGAGATTCAACGGGCAAATCCGTGCCTTTCTTAAAACCGCCTTTAACACGATTTAATAAGCCCCTTGATTTAATGTTACTCACAAACATGATAAAATCGCCCTTGTCCGGATAAAGCCATCTCATGAAGGGCAGAGGAAAGAACTGGCTGCCTGGCTCGTCGGTAAAATACCCTATCATCTCAAGGCATATCATTCCTTCAACATCCCTGCCCGCATCACGCAGACTTCCGGCATAAACATAGCTTCCCATAAATCTGCTTCTGAACAGAGGCGGCTCCTCAAGAGTAAAAGCGACAAACTGCACCGTCCTGTTCAGCGGCTTATCGGCAAGCAGTCTTGCCAGTTCAAGCAATCCTGCAACCGCGCTTGCATTGTCATCCGCACCTGGTGTGCCGGTGACAGTATCATAATGAGCGCCTACTATCAATATTTTTTCAGGCTCGGTCAACCCTTTTTTTTCCACAAATATATTTCTATAAGTTGTTCCCCTGTAGTCGTAAGGCTGATCAAGAACGGCATATCCGTAACTGCGCAGTTCCGATGAAATGTATTCAATGGTTTTATTCAGCGCGTCTGTTTGAAGATATCCCCTTGAGCCTATTTCACGCGCAAGGACTTTAACGGTTTTTTTGAGGTTGTTTTCAATATCCGGCTTCATGCCCGGGGTTCCCCGGATTTCATCAACATTAATTTCATTTATATCCGAAAATCTCCCCTTCTCCTTGTTGTTAAGGGGAGGGGATAATGGATTATCTTCACAACCAAACAAGAAAACTGCCAGTAAAATCCCTGCAAGGAAAGATACTGTTATCGCTAATTTCATTTCCAACCATCTTTTAAAAGAAGTATAGCACTATTGTTTTGGACAGTAGTGAATTTGTGTTATTCTTTTAAATCTTTTTATAGTATGAAGGTCTTTTATCGGACATGAAAAATATTAAAAAACAGAAAGCCTTAAGACCCACCACGGGTAAGGTCAGGGAAGCGCTGTTCGACATATTGCGGGACAAAATTGAAAACGCGCGTTTTCTCGACCTCTACGCAGGGACAGGCGCTGTCGGGATTGATGCGCTGAAAGAAAGGGCTTCAGAGGTTTTTTTTGTTGAAGCGAGTAAAAGTTGCGCCGGGCATATAAAAAAGTCCTCTGAAAAGTTTTGCTTTTCTGAAAAAGTGCGTATAATATCAAAAAAAGTCCTGTCCTTTATTGAATGGGCGGAGATCAACCGGTTAACTTTTGATATAATATTTCTGGATCCACCGTATCATACAGATGAAATATTGCATGCCCTGTCCGCGATTGGACTATCAGATATTCTTGAATCCGGCGGAATTGTCGTTGCAGAGCATTTTACAAAGAGAATATTGCCTGAAAAATTCGGTAACTTGCAAAAAAATAAAGATTATCGTTATGGAGATACTGTACTCAGTTTTTATGAGATATTAAACGGAATCCGCGGAGGAAACAAGAGCATTATATCGAAGGGGGAGTAAGTGAAAAGGATTGCAATATACCCGGGCACATTCGATCCCATTACCAATGGTCATATAGATTTGATTAAAAGGACACTGAAAATATTTGATGAAGTAATAGTCGCTGTTGCGCCAAGCCCGAAAAAGCGGCCTTTATTTACAGATAAGGAAAGGGTTGCTCTAATCAAACAGTCCACAAAAAAATTAACGGGGACAAAGGCGGAGACCTTCAGCAGTCTTCTTGTTGATTACGCAAAGAAAAGGAAAAGCACGGCAATTATTAGAGGATTAAGGGCGGTATCAGACTTTGAATATGAACTGCAGATGGCCCTTATGAACAGGAATCTTGATGCGAATATCGAAACCGTATTTATGATGCCGAGTCAGGAATATACCTTTCTTTCATCTACTATGGTCAAAGAGATCGCATCGTTTGGAGGTTCTGTTAAAGGGCTGGTGCCGGGAGTTGTTGAAAAGACGCTCAGGGAAAAGTTTAAGAAATAATGAGTCCTTCCGGTTTTTCGCTTTGTAAATTTATTTATTTATATGGGCTATCTAAAAATCATCACGGCAATTCTTATCTGGAGTTCACTCGGTATATTCATCAGGAAAATAGAGTTGCCGAATCAATGCATTATCTTTTATACATCCACTATTGCAGGCATAATTCAGTTCATACTGTTAATGTCAAGCGGACTGTTAAAAAAAGTTAAGCGTTCAGACGGCAATGCCCGGAACGCTCTTTTCCTTGTTCTCTCTCCGCTTTGCTTTATAGCAAACACAATGCTCTTTTACTTCGCCTTCAGGAACACTACAATCGCCAACGCCGTGCTTTCACATTACACAGCGCCGGTGTTTGTAGCCATACTGGCGCCGTTTCTGTTAAAAGAGAGGATTAACAAAACTACATGGCTCGCCATAATCCTCTCATCAGTCGGACTGTGGTTAATACTCGGCGGGAAACTCTCTGATACGGAGGCGTTTCATGGAAACAGCGAGCGCCTCGGGATTATCGCAGGCGCTTTGTCGGGACTTGCATACGCTTTTTTA
>JAUVPO010000202.1 GCA_030598625.1 Deferribacteres bacterium
ATGAGGAACTGGTCTATCTGATAAAGTTCATAATCAGTGAAATTTTCCTTAACACCTGCGATTATCATAAAAGACAACCCATCAGGTATGCCGTCTTTTTTCAGATTAACGGGCTTTATGGAATATCCGTCTGAAATGAGCGTATTGAGGCTGGAAAGAGATTCCTGCTGTTGCAGTCCGAATATCTGTGGAGCAGACGTAAGTGAAAGGGCGCCGTGATCGGCAAGATACCCGATTTCTTCATTGATATTAATAACATTTTCAATATTCCCTTCAATCATTTTCTCAAGTCCGGCCAGGTCGGTTAACTGGTATTGCGTTCCGAATATGGGGAGGCGGACAACCTCTATCAGTTCAATGCTTTCAAAACTCCCGCCGTGTTCGATAATAATACCGGCATAGCCTTTGTCCGCGGCAATTTTCGTTCCTCTTCTGTCGCTGAATTCATCCCATTTAAGCTGCATGATTTTATAACGTCCAGCCTCATTTTCATTATCCGGGTTCAAGCTCGGATCAATATGAGTGAACGCGAGCTTTCCGTAATTTTTCTCATTTAATTTTTTCACAACTTCTTCTATTTTTAAAGGAAGATCTGCAAGCCCGGCTACATTCATATACGGGCTGACTGTTCTCAAAGAAGATGACAGAAACAATTTGACCGCAATTTTTTCTTTTATCCGTAACAGGGCGCTTATCTTATTGTTCATTTTTCGAATAGCGGAAGTTATCTGATATTCCAGTCCTTCGGTTGAAGTAACCGTAGGGAGGGTTTCAATAATATCGCCGTGAATCAATGCAATTCCCATATATGCCTTCTGGAACTTAACTTCATCCTGTTCAATGTTCTGAATCTGGACAGGCTGTATTCCGTAACTTTCCGCAACGTCCTGATTTCGCCGGGATTCTTCACTCTCTTCCGCGGATACGTTATGGAACCGGTAATTAAAGCGCCTTTTACCGGAAATGGCGTATTCTTCCATCAGGTCATGGAGATACCTTTCGATGTTATTGTAAGGGGCAGGCAGGTTACTGTTAAAAAATACTTTTACCGTAAGGGGTTCGGAAAGAGTGCCGACGACCTTTCTGCTTGCTTCTGAAAGCGAATAGACCTTGTTCGAAGTCAGGTCTGTTCTGAAAAAAAATGTTATACCGGCAATGTTTAATAAAATGACCACGACTATATATATAATAAACCTGGAGTATTTGTTCATATCTAAGGACTTCTTAATAGCCACTCCTTATTTTCTCTCCTCAATAGCGAGTTTCGTGCTGTAGAGCATAACAAAGCACACGCTCAGGAAATAGAGTAAATCTCTTGAGTCAATGATGCCTTTTGAAATATTCTGGAAATGGAAATCAGCGCCCAGATACTGGAATACGTTCAGCGCCGACTCAGGAAGAAAAAAGAGCATTTTATCGATGAGGGTGAGAACAAAGCAAAAAGACATCCCGGTGATAAAGGCAATGATCTGGTTCCGTGTCAGGGATGAGGCAAACAGTCCGATTGCCGTAAAGGCGGCCCCCATCAATATTGCTCCAATATACCCTCCTGTTACGGGTCCCCAGTCAAGGTCCCCTAAAAATGAGATAAACACGCCGTAAAAAAGAGTCGGCAAAAGCATAATGGTTATGAAAGCGGTCGCTGCCAGAAACTTGCCGACAATAATATTCAGCGAAGACACAGGCATAGTGAAGAGGAGTTCATATGAACCGGTATTAAATTCTTCTGAAAAGAGCCGCATCGTAATGGCCGGTATGATAAAAGAAAACATTATCGGAAGGAGCGAGAAGAAACTCCTCAGTTCCGCCTGGCCATAGAGAAAAAAGCTCGAGAAGAAAAACCATCCTGTCAATATAAGAAAAATTGAAATAACGATATACGCAACAGGTGAAACAAAGTAACCCTTCAATTCTTTTTTAAAGATATTTATAGTATTCGTCATATCAGCCCTCCTTTGTCAGCTCCCTGAATATTGTTTCCAGTGTCCGGGTTTCCCTGTGTAATTCCAGGAGAGGCCAATTATTGTTTTTGATGATTTCATAGATATCAGGACGGATGTCCCTGTTGCCGCTGCATGTCATGTAAAAGTCCATTGCGCCGTTTCCGGAATTTACAAGGACTGTTCCGCTGACTTCCGGAATGGTTTCAAGAATTTTCTTGACTCCGTCAAAGTCACTGTGCTGTAACGAGACATTAATAACGTAGTCACTGACCGCTTCCTTCTTCAGTTCTTCGGTAGAGCCGTCCGCAGCAATTTTCCCTTTGTTAATAATAACGATCCTGTCGCAAGTGGCTTCCGCTTCACTCAGAATGTGTGTTGAAAGAACAACTGTTTTTTCCCTTCCTATTGTCTTTATGATGTCCCTTATCTCTACGATCTGGTTGGGGTCCAGACCGGAAGTCGGTTCATCCAGCACCAGTATCTCGGGGTCGCTCATCATCGCGTGGGCAAGGCCGACCCTCTGTTTGTATCCTTTGGACAGCTCGTTGATCGGCCGGTGCATGACCTCGGTTATCGCGCACATAGCGGCGAGTTCTTTTAAACGGGGGTCCGCAACGGTTTTATTTAATTCACGCACGTCCGCCACGAATTTCAGGTAATCATAGACAAGCATATCAGGGTACAACGGCGCGGATTCAGGGAGATACCCTACAAGCCTTTTTATTTCCAGTGAATGTTCATATATATTGTAATCCTTTACCGTAATGTTACCGGAGGTAGGCCGCGAATAGCAGGTAAGGATCCGGAGGGTCGTTGTTTTCCCTGCCCCGTTCGGGCCGAGGAGACCGAGGATTTCACCCTTTTTGATTTCAAAGCTGATTCCGTCTACTGCCCGTGTGTCGCCGTAGTACTTGGCAAGATTATCAATCCGGATCATAATGTTTGTATATCCTCCCCGTCAGATATATGTATTTTTTCAGCAAGGTATTTTATAAAAAACCTGAAATCTTTTGCAAGGTTAATGATAGTCCGTTAGAATTCCGTACGATAAGCTGATATTAAGGTTTTCCTGCTGTTATTATTATCCATTCATCAGACGCTTTAAACCAATCGCTACCAAAAGCTGCTGTATTGCATTGATGGTCGGGGCACCAGTCAGATTTTTCATCTATCCAGAAATCAGCTCCCAATTGGACAAGAGCATTGCCGGTCAACTTGAAACGCGCCTCAGAATAGCAGCTCGATGCATTGTTTGGTATAACAACTCTTTTCCCGCCAAAATGCCAGACCCTATCTGGTCTTTTGTTTAAAGGCAACAAAGCGGTATTTTCTGTAAAATCAATTTTCATGTCTTCACGATTTTCATTGCCCCGACACCACGGTTTTCTTGGCCAGGAACCAGTCCAGAAAGTCCCTGTTCCGTTTGATGATGTCTCACCGGATACAATGACCGGTCCTCCATTTACCATACAATAAAATCTTACCCAATCTATTTCAAGGGAGCTATCTCCCTCTTTCCTCGTATCGTGAACGGCAATTACCCAAAGAGTTCCTGATGTCCATCCTTCAGGTGGTAATCCCATATTGTAAAAAGCTACCGGGGCTGGTGACTCTGGTGGTGCAATACTTGAGCTTCCATCTGAAATATTATTCCCAGAAGTACCATATTCACTCAGAATGCAGCTACTTAACAAGACAACACAAAATATTATTTTCTTCATTTTTTAACTGACGCCTCATTAATATTATATCAAGTCACTCAAGCGATTGCGATCCGTCCGTGAATGTATTTCATTTGCCTTTCTGCTCTCCCAAGTGTTGCACTTCATTATTGAACTGGCGAAGTGAAAATATACGATATAAATCTAAATTTCGATCAGATGCTGAATTGCTAAATAAATTGATTAAAATATTATGCCCCTACTTCCCGTATTCTTCAGCAAGATAATCGATTATCATCTTTGCCTCTTCATCCGTTATGGGACAGCCGTTCTTGTTCTTCATCCTCATCACAGTTGTTTCC
>JAUVPO010000221.1 GCA_030598625.1 Deferribacteres bacterium
ATTGATATATCCAGGCTGCAGCTTTTTTCAATAGGGAATCCGAAAGCATTGTTCAGGATCAAACGCGCTGTCCCGACAACTTCATTATTTATCTTTGCTATAAAATGGATGGAATAAGCGTCATATTCATCCATCTCCAATTGGGACGGATACGCTGACGCCGGTTCAAATTTTTTTTCCCGGCAATATACATTGTACCGGAGTTTATATACTTCACTTAATTCTTCTTCGTTATCAACTTTTTTAAAAGTAAGCAATTTCTGGTTGCCCTCCACTTTCATCAATTCACTAATTTACCGATTATATCCGGTGCGTACTTTATATAATAACCAAAGAAGATTAAAGGAAGATTAAAGGAAGATTAAAATTTTTTAATCTTTTATCTTAGACAGATATGATCTTATGATAAGACTGATTTGTTTGAAGGCAGATAGACATTAAAAGTGCTTCCCTTGCCGGATTCGCTCGTAACCGTAATCGTCCCGCCATGAGCTTCAGCAATCCAGCGGCACAGGTACAGGCCGAGACCGCTCCCTGTTTCATGCATGTTAAGATTTTTGCGCACCCTGTAAAAACGCCTGAAAATCTTTTCTGTCTCGCTGGGAGATATCCCTACCCCGGTATCTTTAAGAGATATGTTTAAACCTTTTTGTACCCTGGCAACATCAATAAAGATTTTACCGTTCCTTTGTGTATACTGGATCGCGTTATCAAGCATGTTTGAAAACATCTGACTTATAAGCACCTCATCTCCGGAAAATACTACACTGTCCAGTTTTGTCTCGATATCCAGTCCCTTATTTGAGATTAAAGGCTCCTTGTTCATAATGATCCTTTCAAGCAGGCGGCTGATATCAAACTCTCCCAGATTTAGTTCTATCCCCCCTGTATCCGCCTTTGACAGAAAAATAAAATTATTCAGGATGCGTATAATTCTGTCGATTTCTTCAAGGTTGTTTTTCAGTGTTTCTTCATATTCATCCGGTCTCCGGTTTCTTCTCATTGTAACTTCTATATTCCCTTTTATGGCTGTCAGGGGAGAGCGAATCTCATGTGAGACATCTGCTATAAATTGTCTCTGATTTTCCGTGAACCGCTCGATACGGTCTAACACGGAATTAAATACTAACGAAAGATTGGAAAATTCAATGCCCTCGTATTTAATATTCAAACGGTCCTTAATACTTCCATTGGAAATGGCGTGGGCATTTTCGGTAATCTTGATAACGGGTCTGACCGCCCTGTCAGCCAGTATCCAGCCAACAAGAAGGGACAGAAAAGGCGAAAACCCCATTGTGCCGACATAAAAATTCCGTGCATGCCCCAAAAGCGCTTCCTGGGCAGATACGGGCAGGATAAGCCGGATAATATTCTTCTCATCCGCTGCAACAAAAAGCGCCCTGTAATTGCCTTCCGGGGTATTTACGGTTTCATAAACATGTCCTTTTTGCCTGACCTCCTTAAAGAAATCGAGTCTTTCCGTGTTTATCTCATCCTGTATTACCTCAAATGTCTTCAACAGCGTCCCGGTTTCCGTCTTTATAATCTTGAAATAATTTTTCCCGAATATCTCTATAACTTCGTTAGTCATGTATTTGTCGGGGTTTTCCCTGAAGTCGGAGATCCTTTCTTTTGCCGTCTGAAGCAGGAGATCATCCGTAAATTTACTGATACTCCCGGTTATCAGATAATAAAAGGTGGAAAAAAGGCCAAATATAATAATGAATGTTGCGAGGGAATAAATAATGACAAGCCTTCCGCGGTAAGTCGTAATGCTCATCATTGTTCTTTTAATATATACCCGGCGCCTCTGATTGTATGAATCAGCTTTTGCGAATGCCGTTTGTCGATCTTGTCCCGCAAGTAGCTTATATAAACATCAACAATATTCGACGATGTCTCAATGTCATAACTCCATATGTTTTCAAATATCTTTGTCCTGGATAAAATCCTCCCCCTGTTTCTCATCATATATTCGAGCAGCGCGAATTCCTTCCATGTAAGATCAATCTTCCGGCCGCCCCTGAGTACTTCATGTTTAACCGGGTCCAGGACAACGTCAGCCGCTTTCAACAAATCTGCGGCCAGCGACGGTCTCCTTAACAAAGATCTCACCCTCGCCAGAAATTCATCGAATACAAAAGGTTTAGTCAGATAATCGTCCGCTCCGCTGTCCAGGCCCTTGACCTTGCTTTCAGTCGCGTCAACAGCCGTCAACATCATTATGGGAGTTTTTATATTCGTGCTCCTGATCTTCGTGCACAGCTCTATCCCGTTAATATCAGGGAGCATAATATCAAGTATCATAAGGTCATATTCCGAGTTCTCCGCCATAAACAGGCCTTCTTCTCCATCCGGGGCGGCATCAACCGTGTAAAACTCCTCTGTCAGACCCTTTTTGATAAAATCAGCCACCTTTTTCTCGTCTTCAACCAGGAGAATTTTCATGATTATGCCCTTGCAACTCTTTTTCTTTGAGTTAGAATTTTAACATTTACAGTTAGATAATACCTTTATATCCTCCATTTTCTCAAATCGGTCTTTTTTATCTTGCCTGTGGCCGTCTTCGGGAATTCTTCAATAAATATTATTTTTCTCGGAGTCTTAAATTTCGCTATACGCCCTTTCATATAATTCATTATTTCCCGTTCGTCAACAACGGCATCATCCTTCCTCTTTATAAAAAGTATCGATACCTCCGACCCCCTGCCATCCGGTATTCCGACCATGGCGCATTCTTCAACCGAAAGATGATTCATTACATAATCTTCCACCTCTTTCGGATAGACATTAATTCCACCCACAATAATAATGTCCTTCTTTCTGTCAACAATATATATATAACCGTCTTCATCGATCCTTGCCATGTCTCCGGTGTAAAGCCACCCGTCCCTTAACACTTCTTCCGATTCCTCCTGCCTGTTGAAATATCCCTTCATTACATTAGGGCCTTTTACTGCAAGTTCGCCTATCTCTCCCATGGACATTCTTCCGCCGTCTTCTCCGACAACCGCCACCTCAACTTCGGGCAGAGGCAGACCCACGGACCCGGGTTTTCGCGCTCCCTTCAATGGATTGACCGCTACAACAGGCGATGCCTCCGTAAGTCCGTAACCTTCGATCAACGGCACATTAAATCGTTTTTCAAATGCCTTCAATGTAGATTCCGGCAGCGCTGCTGCGCCTGATATACATGCCCTTATGTTTATTAGAAATCCGAGTATGTATCTCAGAAAAAAAGGCGCCCTTTTTCTGGAAAGAATATTATAAACTGCCGGGATCGCGACAAAAAGAGTTATCCTGTCCCGAAAGACGCTTCTTATCACTTTTGAAAACGGCTTTACCGAAGCCAACAGGAATATGGCGGCGCCGGCATATATCGGGAGAATTACACAAACCGTGAAACTGAAGGAGTGGAAGAGGGGGAGAAAAAGCAGTATCCTGTCCGCAGATGATACGCGCATTGCCTTTGCGCATGCTTCCGCGTTCGATATAAGATTTCCATGAGTAAGCATTGCCCCTTTTGGAAAGCCTGTTGTTCCGGACGTATAAAGCAACACCGCGGTTTCGTTGTCCGTCCCTTTATACGGTTCTGTTTCCTGCTGAGGTATTTCATCGAAGACCACGGTTTTTAGGTCCGGCATGCTTTTTTTAATACTTTCAATATG
>JAUVPO010000108.1 GCA_030598625.1 Deferribacteres bacterium
AAGAAATGCGTATCCACCGTCAAAGAGCATGTTTACGGAAAGGCCGTTTAAAAGGAATTTTACTTTTTCCGAATTAATGGTCTTAATACCTCTTACTTCAATTTCCTCTTTTCCATAATGCCCTTTGGTCATTCCAATGCCGGGAATTTTTCTAAGGACGTCTACTATGTCTCTGGCCCCCATGTTGCGTATCTGTTCTGCAGTGATTACAGTGGCGATGGCCGGGGCTTCTTTTACCGACTGGAGCTGTTTTGTGGCCAATGTCAGAAGTTCCTCTTCTTCAAAAAACAGAAGAAGTTCCTCTGCTGTTTCCGATTCAAGGTCTGAAAGCTCAAAGGCGTAGGAATTTGTACACAGGAAAAGAAAAATCAGGATGAAAAGGGAAAATCTAATCATTATTTATTTCCTTTTCTTGATTAGAAGTTAGAAATTAAATTTATCATAAAATTAAAAATAAGATTGATGATTGTAAATAACATCTTAATTTCCTATATATAAAATTTATAGTATATAACTCAAACTGTTATCTGTCTATTAATTATTTATCGGAATATAAGGAAATCTACAAAGGAATCTCTGGTTTTTTGTTTTGTATAGACTTTTTTTTGATAGTAGTTGTTTATTATTAGTTGAATGGGTCGAATTTAGCTGAGTACAAATTCTATGCACATGTTATCATAGCAAATGTCGCCTGAATCTCTAATAAAAGGTCTGACATAAGAATCAACCTATGTCTCTTTCTCTTTACGTCCACATCCCTTTCTGCCTGAAGAGGTGCGTTTACTGCGATTTCGTGTCAGGGATTTATGACTCCGGGAAAGCAGTTGACTATGTAACCACGTTAAAAAAAGAAATCAGGGGAATTACAAATGCAAAACCCCTCTCGACCCTTTACATAGGAGGCGGAACACCCACAGCGCTTTCCACAGATATATTATCAGGGCTTATTGATAATATCTTTAATCACTTCAGGTTCATCGACAACTATGAAGCCACAATCGAAGCGAATCCCGGCACAGTAGACAGTGATAAGTTGAAGATAATACGTTCCGCTGGAATTAACAGAATAAGTATAGGTGTTCAATCTTTTAATGATGCGGAACTTTCTTTCCTCGGAAGGATACATACCCGTGACGAAGCTGAACAGGCTGTATATCTTTCAAGAGAGGCCGGATTTAAAAATGTCGGGATTGATTTAATATACGGACTGCCGGGACAGAGTATCGAGAGATGGAAAAAGACACTTAAAGAGGCGTTAAGTTTAAGGCCTGAACATATTTCCGCCTACGAGCTTACGGCGGAAAAAGGGACAACTCTTGATAAGATGTTAAAAATAACATCAGGAGCAAACAATCTAAAGCCCCTGGACGAAGACAAAATCATTGACATGTACAACCATACAATTGACCATTTGACATCCAGTGGATACATACACTATGAAATATCCAATTTCGCAACGCCCGGTCATTCCTGCAAGCACAACCTCAACTACTGGGACAGGAAAGAATATCGCGGCACAGGCACTGGAGCGCATTCATTTATGGAAGACAAACGGTTTTATAACACTGCCGGTCTTGACCATTATATAGAGGCGGTTTCGGAAAACAGGAGCCCCGTTGAAGAACATGAAAACATCTCTGCGGACAGGGCGTTTTCCGAGGCCATATTTCTCGGACTGAGAAAAACCGGGGGCATTAATATTGAATCTCTCTCAAGGCGTTATAACATAAATATTTTAAGCCGTTATAATCATGAGATAGAATACCTGAGGGAAGCCGGGCTGATCGAGATTACATGCTCAGGTTATTCATATGAGACAAACCTGAAACTTACAAAAAAGGGTCTGATACTTTCGAACGAGGTATTTGCAAGATTCATATAATATTCATATTTTAAGTGTTTCATATAAGTATTAAAAAAGGTAAAATATTCACTATCATTAAGACTCATCAGCAGGAGAGAACAGCCGTTAGCCCCTGCTGGATTTTGTTTTTTAACAATAATACGTCGGGAGCAATATGATCAGGAAATTTGAACCGAAGTGGATTGCATGGGAAATTACGAGGCGGTGCAATCTCAACTGCGTGCACTGCCGCTCGTCATCCGGGATGGAGGCAAAAGGGCATCCCGATTTCTCCACGGAGGATGCATACAGGATTATTGACGATATAGCAGATTACGCCAAACCCGTAATTGTCCTTTCCGGAGGCGAACCTTTATTAAGAAAAGATGTATTTGATATAGCAAACTACGGGACCGGGAAAGGGCTCAGAATGTGCATTGCAACAAACGGCGCCCTTGTAACGGAAGCAGTTTGTGAAAACATGAAGACATCAGGAGTAAGAATGGTGTCCCTCAGCCTTGACGGCTCGACCGAAGATGTTCATGACGACTTCAGAAAACAGAAAGGCGCATTTGCAGGGGTAATGAACGCGGCAAAATTATTTAATAAATACGACATCGACTTCCTGATAAACTCATCCTTTACAAAACGGAACCAGGAAGAGATACCCAAAGTCTACAGGCTCGCAAAAGAACTCGGAGCAACCGCGTGGTACATGTTTATGATAGTGCCGACCGGCAGGGGCGAAGATATCATGAATGAGCTGATCTCAAAAGAAGACTACGAAGAGCTGCTGGAGTGGCATTACCGGATGGAAAAGGAAGAAAAAGACATGCTCGTAAGACCGACCTGCGCTCCCCATTATTACAGAGTCGTGCTCCAGAAGCAGAAAGAAGAAGGCGAAAAATTCGAGCGCAGAAGCCTGAAGTTCTCCACGGGCGGGTCCAAGGGTTGTATCGCGGGGCAGGTAATCTGTCTTATTGATGTTGACGAGAATGTCCTCCCATGCAGTTACTTCCCCAAGTCAGCTGGAAACCTTAAGGAACAGTCGTTTAAGGACATATGGGAAAATTCGGAGCTTTTCCTTGAAATGAGAGACTTCAAAAAGTATAAAGGCAGATGCGGTTCCTGTGAGTATATAAATGTTTGCGGGGGATGCCGGGCCCGGGCATATGCAGTGACCGGAGACTATCTTGAAGAAGAACCCTTCTGCGGCTATGTTCCTTACAGGATAAAAAAAGCCGGACAGAAAAAGAAATAGACCGCTGGATACGGAGGAATCATGAACGATACGTTTCTTAAAGCTTGCAGAGGAGAAGAGGTCCCTTTTACACCCGTCTGGATCATGCGCCAGGCAGGGAGATATCTTCCCGAGTACCGCGAAGTCAGAGGCAAAGCTGATTTTCTCACTATGTGCAAGACACCCGAACTCGCCGCCAAAGTCACATTACAGCCTGTTGATATATTAAACGTAGATGCGGCCATCCTCTTTTCCGACATCCTTATTCCATGCGAGGCCATGGGCCAGGGGCTGGAATTCCAGGAAAACAGGGGGCCGATATTAGACCCGGTCATGCGGGATAAAGACACAATTGATAATCTTTCCGTTCCTGATCCTGAAGATAAAACGAAATTCGTGATGGATACAATCCGTCTGCTCAGAAGAGAACTTGCTGAGAGAGTGCCTCTTATCGGTTTTTCCGGCGCCCCTTTTACCACAGCTACTTATATGATTGAAGGCGGCACGTCCAGAAACTTCATGAACACGAAGAGGTTGATCTACGAAACCCCGATGCTGTATAAATCACTGATGGATAAAATAACCGCAACTATCACCGAATATTTAAAGGCCCAGATAAGCGCCGGGGCACAGGCCGTTCAGATATTCGATACATGGGGTGGAATATTTTCACCCGGAGACTTCAGGGAATTTGCATTAGCTTATGTTATTAAAATTATTGACGCGCTCAAAAAATGGATAAAGACTGAAAACCGGGAACATGTACCGATAATCTACTTTGTCGGCCAAACAGCCGGCCTGTTGAAAGAGATCAGGACTTCCGGAGCAGATGCATTCGGAGTTGACTGGAGGATCAACATTGATGACGCCGCAAGGGGACTTGGCGGTGATGTCGTAGTGCAGGGAAACCTTGATCCCCTTTCAATGTTTCTTCCCCATGATAAAATAGAAGAGCGGGTCAAGGATATTCTAGGCAGGGCGTCTTCCGCCCGCGGCCATATCTTTAACCTCGGACACGGTGTTGTTCCCGAAACTCCTCCGGAAAACGTTATTGCACTGGTCGAGATGGTCCACCGGTTGAGCGGGAAATAAGCGACTCAGGCATAAAAGCAATTTTCACACGATCTTACACTATTCAAGGATCAACTCTCCTGAACCGATAAAAGGGTACATATTTCAACAAAATGCGTAACCTTTAAAAATGAGCGATTCTCATAAGAGCGATTCCAGTCGTCCCCGTTTAAAGCTGCATATTTTCAGTCTGGCCCTATTATGGACCCTGGTCTTTTACGTCGGATTTTTATGGAATATTTTTCATGAAGGAGAGAACACCGTTTTAGTCGTATATATTCTCCTTTGGCTGACAGGCCTGACCGGGATTATCCTTGTGGGCAAACGATTTTGGGAGCAAAGTCAGGCGGAAGAAAAGCTCATAAGGCAGCATACTGAACTGAAATCCCTGAATTCAAAGCTGGAAGTGCTTTATGAAGTCTCCTCTGCAATCGGCCGGACTTTAAACCTGTCCGAACTCTTCGATATTATACTGACAACCATTACAGGACTTGAACAGTTTGACGTTGTGCGCAAGGGTGGAATATTCATTATAAAAGGCGACAGGATGGAGCTTGTTTCACACCTCGGCCATCCGGAAAGTTTTCTTGACCTTCACAAAGACATGAAGGTCGGCGACTGTCTCTGCGGTCTTGCCGCAAAGACAGGAGAGATTATTATATCCGGGAATTCCGGGAGTGACGACAGGCATACGGTCGCATATCCCGGAATGATCGCTCACGGACATATTATAGTGCCCCTTAAAGCATGGGAAAAAGTCATAGGGGTGTTATATCTTTATCTGCCGGCTAACATTAATATGGATAATCACAAAATAAATCTGATTCGTTCCATAGGAAGCCAGATAGGAGGGGCGATTGAAAACGCAAGGCTTTATGAAGAAACAAAATCGCTTTCCCTGCATGACACCCTTACAGGGCTTGCAAACAGACGCTTTCTGGACATTGTGTTTGAAAGAAGCTTTGCAAGGGCAAAGAGAGTCAACAGGTCTCTTTCACTCATTATGCTGGATATAGACAATTTCAAGGCATATAACGATACATACGGGCACTCCGAAGGAGACAGGATACTTACCAACATTGCTAATGCGATCCTGGAGGAGACGAGAGAGATAGACCTTGCCGTCCGGTACGGCGGTGAAGAGTTCCTTGTCCTGCTCCCCGAGACAGACCTGACAAGCGCATGTGAAGTGGCCGAAAGGATAAGGCGGACTTCCGAAGCAAAAACAGGAATCACCGTAAGCCTTGGAGTTTCCTCTTACCATAATGAGATACAAAAAGAAGATCTTGTTGTTAAAGCTGATGACGCCTTATACCAGGCCAAACAAAAAGGAAAAAATCGCGTCGAAGTCAGCGCTTAGAGTTAAATACAACTCAAACCCCCTCCGGGTATGATATACTTTATCCAGGTTTGCTCAAACCGTTATTACGGGCTTCGGATCAGAGTGAATTTTGACGGATATAAACACAGAAAAAATAACTACGGGTATTGTTTTATTGAATCTCGGCGGTCCTGACTCGCTTCAGGCGGTGAGGCCGTTTCTTTATAATCTATTTTCCGACAGGGACATCATCAGGCTCGGCCCGGCCATTCTCCAGAAACCCGTTGCGCGGCTGATCTCGGGACTCCGCTCAAATAAAACAAAAGGGATGTACACTCTGATCGGCGGCAAATCCCCGATTATGGATATTACATCAGCCCAGGCTGACGCCCTTGAGAAGGTATTGAATGAGGACCCGGAAGGCTTGTATGTTGAAAAGAAATATTTTAAGGTCTATATCGGAATGCGTTACTGGCATCCTTTTATAAAGGACACTGTCCGGAGGATACTTGATGACGGGGTCAAACACCTTGTCGCGCTCAGCCTCTACCCTCATTACTCAAAGGCGACAACGGGTTCCGCCATCACTGAATTCAAGCGAAGAATAACAGACAATGACATTAACGTTCGGTATATTGAGCGCTGGTATGATCTTCCGGCATATATAGATTCTCTTGCAGGATTAATTGCGGGGGGCGTGTCCAGTTTTGAAGGGAATAATTTCGATATTCTCTACAGCGCCCACAGTCTGCCCGAGTCTTTTATAAGGGAAGGAGACCCTTATCTCGACCACATAAAAATAACCATTAAAAAAGTACATGCGAGACTTTCAGGCAGTCCTTATAACATTACAGTTCCTGACTGGCATCTTTCCTTTCAGAGCAAAACCGGACCTGTCAAGTGGCTGGAGCCTTCAACTGAAGAGACCATAATTAATCTTGCAAAAAAGGGGTGCGCTAATTTATTTGTTGTTCCAATCAGTTTTATATCAGACCACATTGAGACACTTTATGAAATAGATATCCTCTACAAGGAACTGGCGGAAAAGCATGGTATTAATTTAGTAAGATGCCAGTCTTTGAACACGAATGAGAAATTTATTAATGCACTCAAAGGACT
>JAUVPO010000035.1 GCA_030598625.1 Deferribacteres bacterium
GACAGCGGAAAAAGATTAGATCCCCATCTCCTGAAGATATTCATCCAAATGATAGGTGTTTATCCGGTCGGCTGCCTCGTGATGCTAAGTACAAACGAATTGGGCCTTGTCTATGAGAACAATTCATCTCCAGACTTTATTGACAGACCAACAGTTCTGATTATAACAGACAGTTCCGGGATGAAAGTTAAAGGCGCTGTAGTGGACCTGATGGAAAAGGATAAAGAAGGAAATTTTATGCGCGGCATTACAAAGACCCTTGATCCCAATAAATACGGGATAAACCTTTCGGAATATCTGCTATAGACCTTTCAGCTCACTTTACAAATTAAACATTATTTGGGTAATATTCTAAATACCTTGTCTGGTCTGCGTTTATTCACGGCATCCGTATTATATTAAATGAGTTTCGGGATTAAATGGAGAGGTGGCCGAGTGGTTTAAGGCAGCCGCCTGCTAAGCGGTTGTCCCGAGAAATTGGGACCCAGGGTTCAAATCCCTGCCTCTCCGCCATGAAAGACGGACTGTAAAAGAGGCTGTTTGATGTCACAAATTTGAAGGCAAGATTGCCCGGATGCAAAAAGAAAAAAACAATAATGAAATCCTGGAGGGAATAATATGAGAAAAATATTTCTTGCAATGTTAATAACCATAATCCTTTTTTCATTTTCAGCGTGCACGAAAAAAGAAGAAGAACCCGCGTCAAAAAGCCTTATGCCACAGGGTCCGATTATAGATACTCCCGGTGTTTCCCCGGGCCATGGGACAATGGGACCAAACTCCGAGTTCCAGGTGGTAGTGCCTTCGGAAGTGAAAGAGCGGTGGTCTGCTGTAGTATTTATTATTGATGATAAAAAAGAGAACAAGAAGCGGGAAGTTAAGGTCAATATCGGTGAGGAGTTTAAAATACCCGGTTCGGATTTGACAATTAAAACAGGCCCGTTTCTGCCGGATTTTAAGATGAGCGGACAGATTATTACTTCAGCTTCCGACAAGCCGAATAACCCTTCCGTAGGGGTGGCAATCTATAAAGACGGAAAACAGATCTTCCCGTCGTCAGGAAAGTGGGGATGGCTCTACATAAATTTTCCGACCATCCACTCATTTCAGCATGAACGCTACGGATTAACGTTGAAAGAAGGGATAGAGAAATAAATTTATTCACAGGGTTATCACGTCACCTTTAACATAACTTGAGTCCAAACTTAAGCGATTTATGCCTCCAGGAGAAAACTTTAATCAAAAGAATTTCTTGAAGCTCTGCCCGGCGTTTCTATGAATAAGGTTATCATCATCCTTGGTCCGACCGGGGTCGGGAAGACAGGGCTGTCGATTCTTTTAGCAAAAAAGCTGGATTCTGAAATAATTAGTGCAGATTCAATGGTGGTATATAAAAATATGGATATAGGGACTGCGAAACCATCTCCTGCCGAACTTAAAGAAGTAAAACATCATTTAATTAACATAGCAACTCCCGATGAAACGTTCAGCGCCGGCGTATTCAAAAGAAAAGCAACGGATGCTATCAATGAATTACACGGTAAGAATAAGATTCCTGTAATTGCTGGAGGAACAGGATTGTATATAAGATCGCTGACCAGGGGACTTTTTGAAGGACCCGGGGCTGACTGGCCGCTGCGGAAAAAGCTGGTAGAGGAAGAAAGACGTCACGGCAACGGACATCTCTTAAGCAGACTGCAAACCGTTGACCCTGCGGCTGCCCGGGGAATAGATCCAAATGATATCAGAAGAATTGTCCGTGCCCTCGAAGTCTTTATGAAAGAAAAAAAGGGGATATCCGAAGTCCGGCAGGCAGCGACGATGCCCCTGGAATACGACTTCATCAAAATCGGTCTTTCACGAGAAAGAAAAGAGCTTTACAGGCTAATTGAAGATAGAGTAGATAAAATGATGGAAGACGGTTTGCTGGAAGAAACGAAGCGCCTTTTGGAAATAAAACCAAACAGGACCGCGATGCAGGCGCTTGGCTATAAAGAGATGAGGTCATATCTGGATGGCGAGGTTAACCTCGCCGAAGCTGTGAGGCTGATAAAAAAACGTACAAAGATGTATGCAAAGAGGCAATACACATGGTTCAGGAAAGAGCCGGACATAAGCTGGATAGATATTACCGGAGTAATGGATGCGAACAAAATCTGCGAGATGGCATTAAACGAAGTTGAATTTCTGAGGCAATTAATTTACTCTAATTAATCTGTAAATGAGTCGTCATTGAGATTCCTTTTTATGCACCGTTTAAGAAAAGGAGAGCCCTTATGAATAACAAAGACCGCAAGCTTCAGGACATGTATCTTAATTACCTCCGAAAGGAAAAGATACCGGTAACGATTTTTCTGGTTAACGGCACCCGGCTGAAAGGAACCATTAAAGGTTTTGATAACTTTATTGTTGTTTTAAAGCAAAACACCCAGCAGCTTATATATAAACATGCCATATCTACAATCTCCCCTGAAAAGGAGGTTGTCCTGAAACCGGAGAGCGAAGAGGGAAAAGAATAATTATATGAAATCCACTCCCCAAAAACCGGTCGTTACAGTTGACGCAATTATAGAAACAGCCGGCGGGATAGTGCTTATTAAAAGGAAGAACCCTCCCGCAGGCTGGGCCATTCCGGGAGGGTTCGTTGATTATGGTGAAACTCTTGAAGAAGCGGTTTGCCGTGAAATGGAGGAGGAGACAGGGCTTAATGTTAATCTTTCGAGACAGTTTCACACTTACTCTGATCCGCAAAGAGACCCGAGGCACCACACGATATCAACTATATTCATAGCTACCGCATCAGGCAAACCGAATGCCGGCGATGACGCAAAAGAAGCAAGGGTTTTTACAAAAGACAATCTCCCTGAAGATATCGCATTTGATCACAGGCAGATACTTGAGGATTACTTTACTAAGAAATATTGAATGAAGTCCGGTTATAAATAGTCTAAGCGTCATTATGCCGGAATGACAGAAAAAGATACTTTATAAACAGACTCTAAATAATCCAAATAATGTAGATATTGATAATTATTTATTATTACGTGAATCCCACATTTGATTTTTTATCTTCATGAGCTTCCCCTTTGCGTCGGCAACAATCACTTCTTCATCGTTAACAGCCTTTGCATGCGCCTCCAAAATCCTTTTCGTGTCCTTTGTGATTTCTGCTGATACCGTTATGTTTTCACCTATGATCAAAGCCTTTCTCAAACGAATTTCAATTTGCGCGGTGACAGCGGGCATCCCCATTGCAATTGCGAGCTTAACCATTGCCTCGTCAAGTAAAGTTGAAATAATTCCGCCGTGTACAATACCCATGTATCCCTGATGATGTCTTTGGGGAATAAACCGGGTTTTCATTGTTTTTCCGTCAAAAACAAAATCAAGTTTAAGGCCTATCGGGTTCTTCGGCCCACATACAAAACAGTATCCGTCGTCAGTGAATTCCATGATATCAAAAAAAGGATTCTATTCCAATACGGATCATCATTACCGCAATTGCGGCAAGGAGCAAAGCAACTATTTTTGAGATGGCGATAACGCCGTTTTTCCCTATAAATTCAATAATGGGGCGGGCGCAATAAAAGACTGCATATGCCACAATTAAATTGATTACGAGCGATATCAGGGTCGGCGTAATCCCGTAATGATCTACCAGCACTATTAAGGTAGTTAATACTGCCGGACCGACCAGGAGCGGAACTCCAATAGGAACGATTCCTACACTGTCGGCTTTTTTGCGGGGTTCGTTTTCCTTGACTAATTCCATAATAGCCAGTACAAGGAGTAATACCCCCCCTGCTATCTTGAAGTCATTAACAGTAATTCCCAATATCCTGAAAACAGCCTCGCCCACGGCAATAAACGCCAGACAGATGCCTAAAGCGGCCATTGTAGAATTCCTGGCGACCGTCCGCTTTTCGTCATCTGATAAATTAACGGTAATGGACATATATATGGGAAGAATTCCGAAGGAGTCCATGGCAACAAATAAGGGAATAAACGTCATAGGCAAATCTTTTATGATTTCCAGCATAGGTAAATTATAACGGGAATTTTATAAATTTAACACAATGCGGTCCATGCCGCGAAAAGTTTAATCAAGGTTTCAAAAGGGATTGTCCTTTTTTTATGCTTGCAAATGTAGTTGCTTTTTTTTTATTATTAAAAATATTTGGTTAACGGGGGAATCCTTTTTATAATAGTAATCAGATAAAAGTTGTTTTTTAAGCTTCTGAAAAATGGCAAGAAAAATGGCCGGAGAAGAATTCATGGCAATAGTTGAAAGCACCGGGGATCGTAAAAAAACGGAAGATGCGCTACATAAAAGTAATGAGCAGTTTAGAGTCGCTTTTGAACATGCATTGACCGGGATGGCGTTGACGGGAATCGGCGGCCGTTTCATAAAAGTCAACCCTTACTTGTGCAAGATGCTCGGTTATTTTGAAGATGAATTATTGGCTACCACTTTCCAGGCAATTACCCATCCTGACGATTTATTAACAAGCACTGAATTATTGCAGCAAATGCTGGCTGATGAAGTTTCAACTTGTCAAATAGAGAAAAGATACATTCACAAGCATGGGCACACTGTATGGGCATTCTTAAGCGTCTCGATAGTGCGCGACAAGGATGGCAATCCTCTTTATTTCATTTCTCATATACAGGACATCACAGAACACAAAAAGGCGGTAAAGGCGCTGCGTGGATCAGAGGAAAAGTACCGTGCTTTGTTCGAACAGGCGCCGGATTCGATTTTACTCGTTGATGTGGACACAGGCGAACTGGTAGAGTTCAACAGCAAGACACACGAAAACCTTGGCTATACGAGCGAAGAGTTCAAAAAACTTAAGATACAGGATTTTGAAGTTTTTGAGTCTGAAGAAGAAGTAAACAAACACATCCGGAAAGTCATCAGGGAAGGTTCGGATATCTTTGAGACAAAACACAGGACAAAGGATGGGCGGATAAGGAATATACTGGCAAGGAGCCGGGCTGTTTCTGTTGGCGGGAGAAACCTTACTCTGAGTATATTATCCGATATCACCGATCGAAAGATTGTGGAAGAACGGATCAAGGCGGCGCTCGATGACAATGAACTGCTCCTTAAGGAAATTCACCACAGGGTTAAGAACAACTTACAGATCGTCTGCAGTCTGTTCAACCTTCAGAAAGAATCCATTAAGGATAAAGAGACTTTCGAGATGGTTAGCGAGTGCCAGAATCGCATAAGGGCAATAGCTCTTGTCCACGAAAAACTGTATAAATCAAAATCCTTTACATATATTAACATCGATGAATATATAACTGATCTGATAAAGAGATTATTCAGCTTTTATGAAATTAATCCCAATAAAATTATATTGAAGGTAGATATGGATAATATATCGCTTGGAATCAACACAGCGATTCCGGTCGGGTTAATAATCACTGAGTTGACAAGTAATTCCCTGCAATACGCCTTTCCGGAGGGAAGGGAAGGGGAAATCAACATAACGGTCCGATTAATTGATGCAGATGAGATAAATATTGTAATCAGTGACAATGGTGTGGGTTTGCCGGCGAATGTAAACATCAGAAACGCGGAGTCATTAGGCCTGCAAATAGTAGACACATTAATAAAGCAGCTTAAGGGCAAGATTGAAATCCATAGAAAGGGAGGAACTAAATTTAATATAAAATTTAGGCTGAAAAAATGAAAATAAAAGCAAACATACTGATAGCAGAAAACGAAGGAGTTATTGCCAAAGACCTGGAAAGGATTCTGAAGAAATTCGGATACGCTGTTTCTGCAATGGCGTTTTCAGGAGAGGAGGCGGTACAAAAGGCAAAAGAGAAAAAACCGGATTTAGTTTTAACGGATGTAATACTGGAACGCGAAATGGACGGTATCGAAGCTGCCCGTCAGATACATTCCCGTTTCAATATACCTGTTATATTCATTGCGTCGGTATCGGACAAAAAAACTGTTGAAAGGGCAAAAGAGGCGGAGCCGTACGGATTTATCATTAAACCTTTTGAAGAAAAATTGTTGTACACAACAATTGAAATGGCGCTTTACAGGCACAGGATGAAATGGAGCAATATGGAAGAACAAGGGGGTCGGGGCGCACAACAGAGAAATAATGGAAATAACGCCTCAGATGCAGGATTGAAGGCGGACTGGACCAGGGCAACGTTTATCGTAAGAAAGGAACATGTGGAAAAGATTAAAGATTTGGCATACTGGAACAGGAAAAAGGTTAAGGAAATAGTAGACGAGGCATTAAGGTCCTATCTTGAAAATAAAATAATTTCTCCCGGTATAAGAAAAGAGTTTTGATTATTTACGTTCCGTGATTATCTTCGTTTCTATTCCATATTTTTTCAATTTGTGCCTGAATGACCTGAATGTCAGATTAAGGAGTTTTGCGGCCTCGGTTTTAACGCCGTTTGTTTTCTCAAGCGCCTTTAGCAGATAAGCTTTTTCCATGTCTTCTATCAGCTTTTCAAAGTCCATGCCATCTGTGGGCATTGTCACATCCGCAGCAGATTCAATTGCTCTTATTTCTTCCGGGAGATGTTCGATACCGATAATTTCACCGTCGCAAAGCAGCGCAAGTCTTTCAATAATATTTTCAAGCTCTCGTATGTTCCCCTGCCACTTATAATTCTGGAGCAGTTTGACGGCATCCTGAGAGAACCGCATCGTATCACCTGCGAATTTCTTCAAGAAATGATCCACCAGGAGGGGGATATCTTCCTGGCGTTCTCTTAATGGAGGGACATTTATTGACAGGACATTGAGCCTGAAATAAAGGTCTTCACGAAACAGCTTTTTTTCAATAAGTTCGTGTATGTTCTTATTCGTGGCAGAGATTATCCTTACATTAACTTCTATGTCCGACACCCCCCCGACCCTCCGGAAAGTTTTTCCTTCAATAACGCGCAGCAACTTTGCCTGTAAGCTTAAAGTCATTTCCCCTATCTCATCAAGAAAAAGCGTCCCTTCATTTGCAAGCTCAAACAAACCCTGTTTGTTTGATGCAGCGCCTGTAAAAGCGCCCTTCATATAACCAAAGAGCTCGCTCTCAAGGAGCCCCTCCGGAATGGCCGCGCAGTTAACGGCAACAAAGTGGTTGTCTTTTCTCGGGCTGAGGCTGTGGATCGCCTTTGCAAAAAGTTCTTTGCCTGTGCCGCTTTCACCGGTAATAAGCATGCTGGCAGTGCTTTCAGCGCTTTTAGCGACCACTCCAAATAACGACTTCACTGCCGGGCTTCTGCCTATAATATTTTCAAGAGAAGGAGGCATTAACTGTTCTTTTAAGATTGAGACGTCTTTTTGTAATTTCTGTTTTTCGAGCGCATTTTTTACTACAAGCCTGATATCATCCAGTTGAAATGGTTTCTGTATATAGTCGTATGCCCCTAATTTCATTGCTTCCACGGCAGATTCAGTAGTTCCAAAGGCCGTAATTATTACAACAACTGTATCAGAGGAGATTTTTTTTACACGTTTAAGCAGATCCAGGCCGCTTGCTTTCGGCATCTTCATGTCAGTAATGACAAGATTGAAAATGTCCTTTTTTACGGCTTCAATCGCTGATTCACCGTTATTAGCAATAGACACGCTGTAGCCTTCATTCTTGAGGAAGATCTGGAGGATTTCCCTCATGCTCTTTTCATCATCAACAACTAATATCTTGCCTTTTAATCCATTCATTTGCATTATGTCTTACGCGTTATTTGCCGGTAATATTACCTTAAACGTTGTTCTGGTCTCTTTGCCCCCTGATTCAACTAAAATTTTCCCGCTGTGCTCTTCTATAATCTTTCGAGCAATAGCAAGCCCGAGTCCTGTTCCTTTTTCCTTTGTTGTAAAGAAAGGATAAAATATTCTGTCTACATCAGCTGTACTTATTCCGTATCCGGTGTCTTCAAAAATGACTTCTACCGTATTATTCTTTTTTTCAGTGTATATTTCCACGCTTCCGCCGTCATTAACGGCATCAACGGCATTCAGGCCAAGGTTCCAGAAAACCTGTCGCATTTGTTTGGCGTCGCCTGTAATAAACGCGCTACCGTCTAATTTTGTTGATATTTCAATGTCCGCCCGGTTAGCTTCCTTACTTTTCAAAAGCGTAATTACATCTCTTAAGGACTGATGCAGGTCGAACATTTTTTTGTTAAGTTCTTGCGGTTTTGCATAGAGCAAAAAGTCCGTGATGATGCCATTGAGTCTGTTCATCTCGGACAGCGCTATGTTCATAAGCTGATCCGCATGCTCCTTGGAGACCTTGTTTTCACGCAGCATTTCTACAGATGCCTTGAGCGAAGCAAGAGGATTCCTTAATTCATGTGCGATTGAGGCGGAGAGTTCACCGATGAAGGCCCATCTTTCCTTCCTCTTTACTTCTGCCTCCATTGCCTTTAATTCTGTCAGGTCCTGAAAGACACCTAACTGGCCTATGGACTCTCCGGCGCTGTCCCTGAGTGTTGTGAGGCGCATTCCTATAAGGGATGTTTTGCCGTTTAGCTGCATCTCACCTTCAATTCTTTTGAAAGGTCCTTGTAATTTGACAAGAAAAGGAAAGACGTCATCGGGTTTTTTCCCTATGACGTCTTTATGGCCAAGTTTCGTAATGTCCTGTGCGGAACTGTTAAACGTAATGATCCTTCCATTTAGATCTGTTGTGAATACTCCGCTCGGCATGCTTTCAATAATATACTCGCTAAATACCTTCAAGTCGCTTAAAACAGTGTCTCTTTCCTGAAGACTTTCTGTAGCCTTCTCTAATTTATCAGAAAGATAGCCGCTGAGAAAGGCAATAAGATAAAATGCTACGATATGGGCGAATATGTTATAAAAAAAATCTTTCTCTGTAAAGGTAACGGAGCTTGGAGTTAATATTATATTGTAAAACTGGAGGTCTAAAAGGAGACCGTAACATATACTGCTTAGTGTAGCGAAAACATAGCAAGCGCGCCGGCTAAGCACAATACCCGCTGAAAGTATACTCAACGGGAACAGGAATGAAAACATGCTTTCAATACCCTGCGTTAAGTACAGAAGAACTGTCTCGGCCGTAACATCAATAACAATTTGCGCATAGGCAAAAATTATAAATTGGGTCAACTTCCTCAGTCGCGGCAAAATAAGGGCATAGAATATTGTTAAAAGATAGAGGGAAGCTATAAAATAAGAAAAAACAGCGGGATGGGATAAGTTTTCGTATCCGATGAAGATATAAAACGAACCCAGCAGGATGGTAACAATAATTATCCTGATATGGATTAAGGCGCTTACTCTTTTTGCCAAGTCTTTACGCATTTTTAACCAGGGCTTTAACTCGGTTATTTGTTCTTCGGGAAAGGGCTCAATCAATAAGTGTTATCAGCTTGAATATCGGCAGATACATGGCAACTACAATAAAACCAACGCTGCCTCCGAGAAAAACCATAAGCAAAGGTTCAAGCATTGATGTAAGACCGTCAACTGCTATGTCAACCTCTTCGTCGTAGAAGTCCGCGATCTTGTTAAGCATACTGTCTAAAGCGCCTGTAGATTCCCCGACCGCTATCATTTGATTAACCATGGGAGGGAACACTTTGGTTTCGGACAACGGCTCGGCAATTGTTTTCCCTTCGCCGACAGCCGCCCTGACTTTGAGAACGGCTCTCTCAATAACCTTGTTCCCCGCTGTCTTGGCGGTTATAGTCAAGCCGTCAAGTATGGCTACGCCGCTGCTTATAAGGGTCCCGAGTGTCCGGGTAAACTTTGCAACAGCCACCTTCCTGAGAAGCAATCCGACTATGGGAAACCTTAAAATTATTGTATCAGTGATTATCAGTCCTTTTTCAGTACGCCGTATTCTTTTAATAAATACTACAAAACCTACGATACCGGCGAGAAGTGTCATTCCCCCGACTCCGCCGAGAAAATCGCTCATCATAATGACAATCTGTGTGGGCATGGGCAAGGTTCCGCCGAGCTGGCCGAACATCTTGCTGAAAGTAGGCACGACAAAGATCATAATAACCGCTATACATAAAACCGCAACCGAAATAACGACAATAGGGTAAACCATGGCGCTCTTGACTTTCCTTTTAAGACCCTGCGCCTTTTCTATATAAGTGGCAAGCCGTATAAGTATGGTGTCAAGAATTCCGCCTGCTTCTCCGGCTGCCACCATGTTCGCATATAGATCAGGAAATACTCTCGGGTGCTTTCTTAAGGCATCCGCAAAGGTAGATCCCCCTTCAACATCCTCTTTTACCTCATTGATAATTTTTGCAAAAAATTTGTTTTCGGTCTGTTTTGAAAGTATTTCCAATGCCTGTATAAGCGCCAGCCCGGCGCCGATCATGGTGGCAAATTGTCTTGTAAAGATTACAAGGTCCTTCTCCTCTACACTGCCGCCGCCTGAAAAGAAGAGTGGTTTTGCTTTTTTGGAGATTTTTTGCGGTATTATACGCTGTTTTCTAAGATGAGTTTCTACCTCCTGAACGGAAGTTGCGGTCAGCTCACCTGATACGACGGCCCCTTTTGTCGACTTCCCCGTCCATTTAAATACCGTGGAAGCCATATTATCTTGCTTTTCCTGCGGCTGCCTTCTGCATCATGTCCAGAAGCTCTTCAGGTATTGTGGATTTTGAAAGCGCGGTTTCGGAGTTTATAGCGCCCTTCCTGAATAATTCAAAAAGGGACTGGTTCATTGTCTGCATCCCGAATTTTGACTGGCCTGCCTGCATCATGGAGTATAATTGATGTGTCTTATCTTCCCTGATAAGGTTTCTTATTGCAGGAGTGGGTATAAAAATTTCTACTACGAGGGCCCTGCCCCCGTTTTTTTTGGGTATAAGCTGTTGTGATACTATGCCTTCCAGGACAAAGGAGAGTTGAACCCTGACCTGTTCCTGCTGATGTGCGGGAAATACGTCTATTATGCGGTTTATTGTCTGGATACAGTTATTGGTGTGCAGGGTCGCAAGGGTAAGGTGTCCTGTTTCCGCGACAGTCAATGCAGCTTCTATTGTTTCAAGGTCCCTCATTTCACCGATAAGGACGATATCGGGGTCCTGCCTTAAAACATACCGGAGGGCATCTTTAAAAGAAGCCGTATCCGCATGGACCTCTCTCTGGTTTACGAGGCAGCTCTTGTGGGCATGGATGTATTCGACAGGGTCCTCAACCGTAATGATATGCTCTTCACGCTCTCTGTTGATCTTGTCAATAATAGCCGCCAGAGTTGACGATTTCCCGCTGCCCGTCGGCCCTGTTACCAGGAGAAGCCCTCTCGGTTTACTGGCAAGCTTGCTGATTACATCAGGGAGTCCAAGTTCCTGGAACGTTCTCATTTCATATGGGATGAGCCTGAACGCCGCAGCTACCGCCCCTCTCTGCATGAAGATGTTGGCCCTGAAACGGCTTAATCCTTTCAGGCCGAAAGAAGGGTCAAGTTCATTTTCTTCTTCAAATTTGTGTTTCTGGGTATCCGTAAGAATACTGTAGCAAAGCGATTTTGTCTCGGCGGCGGCCAGGGGAGGGTCGTTGGTAGGTTTCAGCTTGCCGTCTATCCGTATTCGAGGAGGAGTTCCCGTGCTTATATGAAGGTCGGAAGCGCCCTTATCTAACATCATCTTTAGCAAATCATATAATGTTGCCATAACTTACCTCAAAAATTAAATTAAAGTTTTCAGTTAAAGTTGTTAAAATTGAA
>JAUVPO010000205.1 GCA_030598625.1 Deferribacteres bacterium
ATTTCGCCTGCAAGCATCTTTACTGTTTTTTCAAGGTTCCTTTGAATTATCGTTTTCATATTTAAAGTATACCCTGCTTCACACTCAGAATCATTCAACCTAAATCCGGCAGTAGGTTTCAACTGACGGATTTAGGTTTAAAAATGCGAAAACAACTTCAATAGAGCTATCTACTTAATTAATATAACTATTTACCATCATATCAATTCGAAACCATGGATGGCAAACTATAATTTACAAACACGGTTATTGGCATAAATTGACCGTGTAAGTGTTTTCTATTTATAGTATGTGGAACTATAAAAGATTCAGGAAAGCGAGGGAAAGACAGGGGATGGTCAGTCCCTCTTACAAAATTGAAACATAATTCACTTGTAAAAAAACATATTGTAAGACCTACAACAGGCAAGGTCAGAGAAGCCCTTTTTAACATTTTACGAAGCAAAATCGAAAATGCCGTTTTTCTCGATCTCTACGCAGGAACAGGAACTGTTGGAATTGATGCAATAAAAAAAGGCGCATCAAAAGTTTTTTTTGTAGAAGAAAGTAAGCGCTGCGTTAAGATAATAAATGACTTAATTAATAAACATCACTTTGCTGAAAATACAAAAGTCATTACAAGGAAAGCCATATTATTTATTGAATGGGCAGAGCTTAATCGGTTGACCTTTGATATAATATTTCTTGATCCGCCATATCATACAGATGAAATAATGGACGCTCTTTCAGCTATTGGCAGGTCAAATATACTCAGGCATGACGGAATCGTTGTCGCTGAACATTTTTCAAAGAAGCAATTGCCTTACAAATTCAATAATTTGCTGAACATTAAAGACTATCACTATGGCGATACTGTGTTGAGTCTTTATGAAATATCTTCAGGATAAAATGTACATCCGAAACATCGTACAGGAGGTATGAATGAAAAAAACAGCCATATATCCAGGAACATTTGATCCCATGACCAATGGTCATATCGACCTTATTCAAAGGACCCTTAAGATATTTGATGAAGTTATAATTGCAGTTGCGGAAAGTCCCAAAAAACATCCGTTCTTTACAATCGATGAAAGAATTGATTTGATACATGAGTCAATAAAAGATTTTAAGGGCGCAAGTGTGGAGGCATTCAACAGTCTCCTCGTTAATTATGCAGGTGATAAAAAAAGCATAGCGATAGTGCGCGGCCTGAGAGCAATCTCGGATTTTGAATATGAGCTTCAGATGGCCCTGATGAACAGGCGTCTCAATGCAAACATCGAAACAGTTTTTATGATGCCGAGTGAAGAATATACATTTCTTTCATCCACAATAGTAAAGGAAGTTGCATCCTTCGGAGGGTCCATAGAAGGACTTGTGCCGGATTCTGTTGAAAAGGCACTCCGGGGAAAATTTAAGTTATAAGTTGCTTACGGAGGTTACTATGTCCAGGGAAGCCCTTCTGATAATAGATATGTTAAATGACTTTGTACTTCAAGGGGCGCCCCTTGAAGTACCTGAGACAAGAGGAATAATCCCCGCTATAAAAAATGAAATCAATAAAGCCCGAACAGGGGGCATCCCTGTTATATACGTATGCGATGCACATGACAACGACGACAAGGAATTCACCACATTCGGCTGGCCTCCGCATGCTGTTAACGGAACAAAAGGAGCGGAAGTTGTGGAAGAGCTTAAACCCCGGGAAAATGACATTGTTATCAAAAAGAAAACGTATTCAGGTTTCCACAATACGAAACTGGATGAGACACTTAAAGACCTCGGGACAGACCGCCTCAGGCTTACCGGATGCGTAACACATATATGTATAATGTTTACCGCTTCTGATGCAGTTTTAAGGGATTATAAAATTACGGTAGTTGAAGATGGTGTAGCCGGACTGTCAAAAGAAGACCATGATGCAGCTATCAGGATTATGAAGAACGTTTTAGGGGTGGAGATAGTTTAAAAATAGCCACAGACTTACACAGACTTCAAAAAAATAGTTAATTGAAGTTAGTCAAAAAAATATCGATCAGCATGAGTATTAATGATTAATGCCATATTAGTCAGTGAAAGTCAGTGGCAAAAAAGAATATGGAGGACATATGTTCCATACCGCAGACCCGAAAGATATTATTAAGGGCAGGATAACCGACGTCTACTTCGAGCGTACCCTGAAAATATTAAAAGCAAAAAAAACAAATCCTCTGGTAAAGGCGGAGTTCATCGCCAAGAGTTTTCCCGATGGATGGCAATGGGCGGTGCTTGCCGGAATGGAGGAGGTCTCCTATCTTCTCAAAAACCTGCGGGTCAGGACAAGGGCATTAAGAGAAGGGACTGTTATCTATCCATACGAACCGGTAATGGAGATTGAAGGCAGATACCAGGATTTCTGTATTTTTGAAACTGCTCTTCTCGGTCTTATGTGCCAGGCTTCGGGGATTGCCTCAAAAGCAGCGCGTTTCAAAAAACTTGCAGAAGGGCGTCCTGTTATAAGTTTCGGAGCAAGGAGGATGCACCCTGTCCTTGCCCCCATGATAGAGAGGAATGCATATATAGGAGGCTGTGACGGAGTTTCCGTAGTAAAATCAGGTGAAATTATCGGTGAAGACCCAATGGGAACAATGCCTCATGCTCTTATAATCTGTATGGGTTCCACCGTTGAGGCCATTAAGGCATACGACGAAGTACTGGAACCGAAATTCAAGAGAGTTGTGCTTATTGATACATTTCTGGATGAAAAATTCGAGGCTCTAAATGTGGCGGAAGCCATGGGGAAAAAACTCTTTGCAATGAGACTCGATACTCCTTCTTCGAGAAGAGGGGATTTTTATCGTATCCTTGAGGAGGTAAGATGGGAGCTTGATCTGAGAGGACATCAAAATATCAAACTTTTTGTAAGCGGAGGGATCAAGGAGCATGATGTCCCGGTATTAAACAAATTTGTCGATGCTTACGGAATCGGGACATCAATAAGCAGCGCCGCTGTTGTTGATTTTTCAATGGATATTATGGAAATCGACGGCAAACCGCTCGCAAAAAGGAGCAAATGGTCGGGAAGCAAAAGGGTACTGCGCTGCAAAAAGTGTTGTTCTCCGCTTATTGCTCCGAACAATAAAAAGAAACATAGATGCCGCTGCGGCGGGGCATACAATGATATACTTATACCTTTTACTGATAACAAAAAATCATTACAAAAACTTTTTTCTGCCAAAGATATAAGATCATTTGTGTTAAAACAGATTGAAAAGTTAGAGCTGTGACAATTCTTCTAATTTTTTAATCCTTTATCTCCATCGTTGAGAATAAAATTAAAAGTTAAAGATAAAAAATCAAAATGACAAATAAAAAATTAAAAATATTCTTCATCTTTAATCTGTATTTTTGATTTTTGATATTTTATTTTTTATTTATACATAATTAATTGATTTAACTGAAATTTAAATACGGATTTAAATGGGCTATCTGAAAATTATTACAGCAATCCTTATATGGAGTTCTTTGGGGATATTTATCAGAAGGATAGATCTGCCCAATTACTGTATTATCTTTTATACAGCCACTATTGCAGGTATTCTTCAGTTCCTGATGCTGGCATTAACCGGATTATTGGAAAAAGTAAAGCGTTCAGACCGGAATATCCGGAATGCCCTTTTTCTTATCGTGGCCCCGTTTTGCTTTATTGCAAACACAATGCTTTTCTATTTTGCTTTCAGGAATACGACCATAGCCAATGCTGTACTTACACATTACACGGCACCTGTTTTTGTGGCCATACTGGCGCCGTTTCTGTTAAAAGAAAGAATTCAGAAAACCGCATGGATCGCAATTGCCATCTCATCAATCGGATTGTGGTTTATCCTTGGCGGAAAACCCACTAATACCGGGGCATTCAGCGAAAGCAGAGAACATCTTGGAATCATTGCAGGCGC
>JAUVPO010000017.1 GCA_030598625.1 Deferribacteres bacterium
CCTCAGGTCCATTTTTTTGATTCTTTATGAAATCCCTGACCATCTCAAACTTCCGTTTCTGCAAATCAAGGAACTGTTCGTCAATAACAGGGGTGCCAGGATATTCGTTTTTCTTCTGCCCTTCGGATAAAATTTCCGTAAAAGGTCTGCCTGATTGAGCTGCAATCTTCTTCGCTTCATTCACTGCGTTATACCATTCCGCATGCATGATTTTATAATAGTCCCTCATTGCCTGCTTGTTGAAGTGGACAAAGTATGATTTATTGTATTGAGTCATATTGTAAGTTACTCTCACGGAATCCGTGTCTATCGTATCTACAAAAACCAGTTTATCGGCATCTCTTGCAATTTCCCATTTTAAATCCCATAAAAACAGCCCCATTTTGGAAAATATCCGCCGCAATAAAAAAGCCCCCAGAATCGCCATGACCAGCGACCTCGAAAAGGTCTCTCCGTCCACACCGGAAATCAGGGCCGCTTCCTGGCGGCTGATGTTCCTGTCCTCAGGCTCATACTTGGTTGTAAGGTCAACAATCGGAAAATCAAATCTTGTCCACGGATTGAGCGCGTCAACTCCCAGTTCGTTCAGGTACGCCTTTTTGTCCGGACCGCTCAGCCTGTTATATTTTCTTAGAATTGACGAACCGCTCGTGACGCCAAGCCTGACAATATATTCAAGAGGTATTACATTTGCGTCTTTATGATGATATTTTTCATAGTCATAAAAGTGCCCTCCAAGCACGTTAACGAGCTCCGGCTTCAGGACTTCGTACTTTTTAATCAGCGTCAGATTGCTGAGTCTTGAAGGAAATCCTTTTGAAAAGACTTCCCCTTTTTCCCGCTCGATCATTCCAAGATGATGTGTGGACGCCCCGTTTTTACAAAATTCCGAAAGAATTTTTTCAACCAGCCCGGAATCGTCTTTTTGAATTATGGAGCTTTCCGTGGAAAGCTGTTTTGAAAGCTCACCCCATGCCTCCGGACTTTGCAGGTCCTGAAACACAAGATGCCTGAAGCATGCCCTTCCGATATCGCTCCCTTTGATGTTGAAAATAGTGCCCACATCAAAAACAGATCCGCCCGCCGTTGTCTCACTGATGATAAGTCCGGGATGTCCGGGAACATCATAAAGCCTTTGAACAGAGCCGATGTAGCACGGTTCATCAAATTTAAAATCAATTTTTACCGGGGATTTAGTCATTTTTTCACATTCTCCATGTTAAAATCAGAGCGCTTCCCCTAACAATTCTTTGATCATGTTTTTACTCCTTTAATCCTTTCTGCAATCAGCCATATTATACTTTAATCTCCGGCCACAATTCCATGAACGGAATCAAATTGTATTATTGACTGCTTACGGACAATTTTCCGTCTTTCAGTAAAACACTCCTGGCCCCATTTCTGGAAATCAACGTTACCGTCGGCTTAAAGAATACAAAGTCCTGGTGAAAAGACGTCCTGACCTTTCCGCCAAAAGAACTATTATCTCCGAGCGCTATATGAATAGTGCCCAAAATTTTTTCCGATTCCAGAATATTATCCGGTCTTGTTGCTTTATCATTCGTCCCTATACCAAGCTCGGCGATATTCCGGTTTTCCTTTTGCTCGGAGAGTTTTCTCTCCAGATAATCTACATACTCTTCCTTTCCCTCAACCGCCTTAACCATCCCTTTTTCAATATGAAGGGTTATAGGCTTTTTCAATTTCCGGGTCGGGGCCCACTCAACCACAAGCCTGCCGGTTGCGGAACCTTCAAGCGGAGCAAAAAACACTTCACCGGCCGGCAGATTACTGAAGGCGCCGCGCTTTGTAATTACTCCTGTATCCAGATAAGCTTGCCTGCCCTTTTTAGAAAGTGAGATAAACGTGCCGTTCGGGGTTTTTATCTCCATGTCGTCATATTTATTTACCATATTTGCTATGGTCATTGTCCTGCCCAGCATCTTCTGCCAGTCAACTCCCATTGCTCCCGTGAGCATCAGCCCGTCAAACAGCGGCATGCTTGCATATCTGGTGCCACAAATTCTATTTAGTATGTCCCTGAACCGCGTGTGGGATGTTGAATAAAACGATAGTGCTATTACGACATCTACGGCTTCCTTTTTATGCGCTTTTACTATGCCTTCAACTTCCTTTAACTTCTCCTCTGAAATTTTTTTCAAAAGGAGTGGTTTTAAAAGTTTCTTTTGCTTTAGTTTGCTGCAAATATTATCTCCAAATGCCTCTGTCCATATTTCTTCAGGTGGTTCCACTCCGTGGCATCCGGTAGGCCGGTATTTTATGTATTTGATATTTGTTGTATGATTTTTCCCCGCTTCTCTGACGAGTTTTCCGATTTTTCTTGTTTCTTTATTGAATTCATCCGTTAAGACAATAACTTTTTCCGTTCGTTTTACCGCGAGATTTATTTTAAATATGTTATTAACAGCTTTTTTTATTTGACCTTCCATAGTTTAGACACGGTCTGCCGATAATAGCGGAATTGCTTCATTCAATAGAGTTGCTCCGCTTTCCCGACTTCATTTTAAAAAGGTGCGGCATCATACTAAGTTTACGCGGAATTATAACATTTATCGATTTAAAATCTAAATATTTAAAAAACAACTTCTTTCATAATCCCGATATATCGGGACATTATTTGCAAAGCGTTTTTCGGGTTAAATATTGACTTGCAGAATATCGTAAGGTTATCCTCATTACATGGAAAAAGCAGTTGCTACCAACAGGAAGGCATATCACGATTATTTTATACAGGAAACCCATGAAGCCGGCATGTCGCTCCTTGGGACCGAAGTCAAGTCTCTCCGGGAAGGCAAGGCTAATCTCAAGGACAGTTACGTTGCCATAAAAAACAACGAGGCTTATCTATTCAACTGCCATATCAGTCCTTACAGTCACGGCAATATCCAGAACCATGATCCTTCAAGGACAAGGAAACTGCTTCTTCACAGGAAAGAAATCAACAGGTTATGGGGCAACATAAGTCTTAAGGGTTACACCCTTGTCCCCCTTAAGATATACTTTAAAAAGGGAAAGGCAAAGGTTGAGATAGGGCTTGCCAAGGGCAAGAGACAATACGAAAAAAGGGCGACAATCAGGGAAAAAGAAGCGAAGAGGGAAATACAGAGGCATTTGAAAGCTCACAAATAATTTACTTTTCCGTTAATGCCACAAGACCCGGCAAATCTTTCCCTTCCAGAAGCTCCAGCGCTGCGCCGCCGCCGGTTGAAATAAACGATATGCTTTCCGACACTCCTGCCCTGCCGACCGCAAGGTCAGTATCTCCTCCGCCCACAATTGTCAGGGCATAGGCATCAGCAACTGAGTGAGCGATTGCAAAGGTCCCTCGTGAAAAGGCATCGACCTCAAATACGCCCATAGGGCCATTCCATAATATTGTCTTCGCGCTTTCCAGCGCTTCCGAGAAAAGCTTGACTGACGCAGGACCGATATCAACCGCCTTCCAGCCATTGGGTATCTCCTGTGCAGTGACAAGCTTTGTTTCAGCGCCCGGTTCAATGCTTTGAGAAATGACGCAATCTACCGGGAGATAAAATTTAATTCCCTTTGACATGACACCTTTTCTTATATCATTGGCAAGATCGAGCATGTCTTTTTCGACAAGTGAATCTCCAACATTGAACCCCATGGCCTTTAAAAAGGTATAAGCCATCCCCCCGCCTACAATAACCTTATCGACTTTTTCTTCAAGATTCCTTATTACATCGATTTTCCCGGAGACTTTTGCGCCGCCCAAAATAGCGACAAATGGTCTTACCGGCTGATTAATGACTCCTTGCAGATAGTCTATTTCCTTTTGAAGAAGAAAGCCTGAAGCGGATGTGATGTGTTTTGTGATCCCGACTGTTGATGCATGACTTCTGTGAGCGGCGCCAAAGGCGTCATTTATAAAGTAATCCGCCAGTTTTGCCAGTGACTTGCTGAATTCTTCATCATTTTTCTCTTCTTCTATATGAAACCGCAGGTTCTCAAGAAGAATAATGTCACCATCAGACATTTTACTGACAGCCTCCTCGGTCTTCGGCCCGATGCAGTCAGGGAGAAAAGTGACTTCTTTTTTTATCAGACGCTGCAGCCTCCTTGAAACAGAGGCAAGCGAATATCTCTTATCAACTTTGCCTTTAGGTCTGCCAAGGTGTGAAGCGATAATTACTTTACTCCCCTCATCAATTGCGTAGTTTATAGTGGAAAGGGCCGACCTGATCCTCCTGTCATCGGTTATGTTAAGATTTTCATCCAAAGGCACATTGAAATCCACACGAATAAACAGCCTCTTGCCTTTAATATTTAAATCTTTTACAGAGAGTTTGTTCAGAACTCCCTTAATCGGTAATGCAAAATTATCGTTCATAGAAACATCTTACCTTTTCTTTTCAATATAAAGCATCAAATCTTTAAGACGGGTGCTGTAACCCCATTCATTGTCATACCATGAAAGCACCTTAACCATGTTACCTCCGAGCACTTTTGTGAGAGACGCGTCAAGTATTGAAGAATGCGGATTGCCGTTAAAGTCAATAGAAACGAGAGGCTCTTCAGAATATTGCAGTATCCCTTTAAGCGGACCTGACGCGGCCTCCTTAAGTGCGGCATTTACCGATTCCGCAGATGCCTCTTTTTCAACATCAACCACAAGGTCTACAACTGAAACATTGGGAGTAGGCACCCTTATCGCCATACCGTCCAGTTTGCCTTTTAAGTGAGGAAGAACAAGCCCGACCGCCCTGGCTGCGCCCGTTGTTGTCGGTATCATTGAAAGGGCGCCGGCGCGCGCTCTCCTCAGGTCTTTGTGTGGAAGGTCGAGTATGCGCTGATCATTTGTATAAGAGTGTATTGTAGTCATGAGACCACGCTTGATTGTAAACTGCCGGTCTATCACACTTGCAATGGGTGCGAGGCAGTTTGTGGTGCATGATGCATTGGATATTATTTTATGCTTTGATATATCAAGTTCTTCTTCATTGACCCCCATGCATACTGTAGCATCAGGCTCTTTGGCAGGCGCCGATATAATGACCCAGCCCGCACCGGCGCTTAAATGTTTTGATGCTCCATCCCTGTCAATAAAGTGCCCCGTGGATTCAAGCGCTATATCGACGTTCAACTCTTTCCATGACAACTGCGCGGGGTCCGTTGTTGCGGAAACCTTTATTTCCTTTCCGTTCACAACAAGGTTGTTTCCTTTAACCTGAACATCAGCGTCAAAAATCCCGTGAATAGAATCATAACGCAGAAGATGCGCCAGGGTTTTTGCATCCGTAAGATCGTTTATCGCAACTATGTCTATTGCATCTTCTCCAAGACATGTCCTTAATAAATTTCTCCCGATTCTTCCAAAACCATTAATACCAAGCCGTAAAGCCATTGCTTCCTCCTTTTTGAATATGAAATCACAAAACCCTTTTCTTTATTATACTTCCATTACCTCGGTTTCTTTATGAGTGACAATCTCGTCCACTTTCCCTATATAAGAATCCGTAAGTTTCTGTATTTCGTCCGTTGACCGCTTGGTCTCATCTTCACTCAGATGGTCCTCTTTTTCAATTCTTCCCATTTCTTCGTTTCCGTCCCGGCGAATATTTCTTAACGCAATCTTCGCGTCTTCACCTCTTTTATGTACTTGTTTAACAATCTGTTTCCTGCGTTCTTCCGTAAGTTGTGGAATAGAAACCCTGATAATTTTCCCGTCATTGCCGGGATTCAGCCCCAGATCGGATTTCTGAATCGCCCTTTCAATTTCAACTATCATTTTTGGGTCCCATGGTTGTATTGTAATCAGCCTGCTCTCCGGAATACTCAATGTAGCAACATGATTGATCGGGGTGGAAGTTCCGAAATAATCAACAACCAATCCCTCAAAAATAGACAATGAAGCACGGCCAGTCCTTATGCCCCCGAGGTCTTTCTTAAGGACGTCAATGGTCTTTTCCATTCTATCTATCAGTCTTTTTTTTGCTTCTTTTTGCATAAGAAACCTTCCCTTGGACTAATGTGCCGATTTTTTTGCCTTCCAGGACTTTTCTGATATTCCCGCTCTTCATAAGGCTGAATACCCTTATTGGAAGACTGTTGTCCATGCAAAGTGACGTGGCCGTGGAATCCATTACCTTCAGACCCTTTTTAAGGACATCGATGTAAGAAATTTCACTATATTTTTTTGCGGTACGGTCTTTCATCGGATCACTGCTGTAAACACCGTCCACTTTAGTGGCCTTAAGTATCACCTCTGCCCCGATTTCCACTGCCCTCAGGGCTGCGGCCGTGTCTGTCGTAAAATATGGATTGCCTGTCCCGGATGCAAATATAACAAATCTCCCTTTTTCAAGATGTCTGATGGCTCTCCTTCTTATGTACGGTTCGGCAAGTTCCTTCATTTCTATGGCTGATTGCACTCTTGTGGGCATACCGTTTCTTTCAAGCGCGTTCTGAACCGCAAGAGCATTAAGCACAGTTGCCAGCATTCCCATATAATCCGCAGAGGTCCTCTCCATACCTTCCGCGCTTGCCTCAAGGCCGCGAAAAATATTGCCTCCGCCGATGACTATCGCAAGCTGGACCCCTAAATTCGAAATACATTTAAGCTCATTTGCTATATATTGAACTACACTATGATCAATCCCGAAGTCTTTGTCGCCTATAAGGGCTTCACCGCTTAATTTCAACAAAACTCTTTTAAATTTGGATTTCCGGGTCTTCATATATTTATCAGCTGCTTTTTTCCCCTAACTGAAATCTGACAAAACGCTTAATTACAATATTTTCTCCCGTCTTGGCAATTTTTTCCACGACCAAATCTCTGATCTTTTTCTCCTGTGCAGGGTCCTTCACAAAAACCTGGTCCACAAGACACGTGTCGGTATAAAACTTTTCGAGTTTTCCTTCAATGATTTTCCCCACAATATGAGGCGGTTTGCCTGATATCTGCGAAGCATATATCTCTTTTTCCTTCTCTATTATTTCAGCGGGAATATTTTCCCTCTGCACATAGGCAGGGTTGGAAGCGGCAATATGCATGGCTATATCCTTGACAAGTTCCTTGAAATCGTCCGTCTTTGCAACGAAATCCGTTTCACTATTAATCTCTACAAGGACACCGAGTTTGCCCATGTGGATATAAGACCCTATTAATCCTTCCGACGCTTCTCTGGATGCCTTTTTTGAAGCCGTTGCAAGACCTTTCTGTCTTAATATATCCGCTGCTTTTGAAAGATTACCTTCCGCTTCGGTAAGCGCCTTCTTGCAGTCCATCATGCCTACACCTGTCTGCTCTCTTAGTTCCCTGACTGTGTTCGCTGTAATGTTCATCCGGTCACTTCCTCCTTCTCCTCAGACTCTTCTTTAGCTATTTTTTCCTCAATCGCCTCATTCTCGGCAGTCTCTTCAACGGTCTTGTCCAAAATGCTTCTGCCCTCAAGGACCGCATCGGCTATCTTAGACGTCAGCAGTCTTATTGACCTTATTGCATCGTCATTGCCGGGGATAACATAGTCTATATCGTCCGGATCACAATTGGTATCAACAAGGGCAACTAAAGGGATTGACAGTTTCCTGGCCTCGGCAACAGCTATGCCCTCTTTTTTAGGATCGATAATAACGACGGCCCCCGGCAAAGTATCCATTCCCTTTACACCACTGAGATTTTTCTCAAGACGGAGCCTCTCCGTCTCATATTTTGCAACTTCTTTTTTTGTAAGGAGCTCGTAAGTCCCGTCTTCTTTCATCTTTTCAATTTTTTTAAGTTTTTCTATTCCCTCTTTTATAGTCTTGAAATTCGTAAGCATACCCCCAAGCCAGCGCTGATTTACAAAAAAAGACTGTGCCCTTTGAGACTCCTCGACTATTACATCCTGGGCCTGTTTCTTTGTGCCGACAAAAAGAACGGTTTCTCCCCTGCTGGATAGATCTTTTACAAAATCATAAGCGACTTCAAACATCTTGACTGTTTTCTGGAGATCAATGATATATATGCCGTTACGCTGTCCAAAAATGTATTTTTTCATTTTTGGGTTCCAGCGCTTTACCTGATGTCCAAAATGGACGCCGGCCTCCAGAAGTTCTTTCATTGTTACTACCATAGATACCTCCTCAGTTTTTCCTCCGTCCTTCCCCCCTGAATTCCGGATTGCCGGAACACCATCAGAGAGAAAATTAGATGGACGTGTGTTTTAGGCAGAAGTGAAAATATTATCTTCAGCTTCGCGTAACAATAAGACTATCATATATAATGGTGTCATTTCAATGATTTTTTCACAGCAGGGCAAACGCCCTGCAATGTGACATGACTTTACTCGGGTTGAATGTCTCTTTGTTTTTTAAACCTGGCCGGTCGTGTCCTCCTCTAAACATTTCTCTATCAATGTTATGTCTTCATCCATCTGAATATTTAGACATCCTGAAATGGAAAAGGTTTAACCCGGAGAATGCATTTTTTCTTATTGAAATTTATAAATGACCATCCCGGTCAGGAGCTTGGGATAAAAATATGTTGATTTCGGGGGCATTCTGTGTCCGGCGAAAGCTACTTCCTTGACCTTATGTATTTCCGTGGAGTTCAGGAAAAACACAGCTTCAAAAGACCCTTTCCTGGCCCTGTCTACGGCAGTATCGGGGTCCATTTCATATTCGAAGTGATTTATTCTTAACAGTTTCTCAAATATGAGTTTATGGAGCACTGTTACATCAAGATTTTTCAGGCATTCAGGAAGGTCCAATTCCAGACCTGAACCGTTAAAGGACATTGTGTAGTAAGTATTTGCGTTCGTAAGGAATAATCCAAATGAATGCGGTTTGTTCCTTATTGCTTCCAGCATTTGCCGTCTTGCCTGCTTCTCGGACATCGACTCCATGCTTATTTTTTCTATGTCAAAATATTTTGCGAGAACCGTTTTTGCATTGATATCTGAATCTATTTCAACTATGCGGTGTGTGGGAAGCAGGGTCAAGCCGCCATCTTCAATATTGGCAAGGAACATCATTACATAATTAAAAGGTTCTTCGCCTGTTTTAAGATGTCCTTTCGCTTCCATATCTTTTTTATATTCAAGGGCGGTTTCATAACGGTGATGCCCGTCCGCAATAAAAATATCTTTACTTGCCATTTCACGCTTTATCGTTTCAATTGAAGCGCTGTCGCTGATTCTCCACAGCCTGTGCCTAAACCCGTCTCCGTTATCCGCCTCTATAAACGCCTTTTCCCTGACTACTCTTTCAAGAATGGACGAAGCGGTCTTCTCCTCGCTGCTGTAAAGTGAAAATATGGGGCTTGTATTTGCGTGACAATATTTCAGGATATTTAATCTGTCCGATTTGGGCTTTGAGTATGTCATTTCATGTGGATGAATCTTCCCCGACCCCGGTTCTTCAATTTTGACCGCTCCAAGAAAACCCCTTGTCTTTTTTTTCAGTCCGTTTATTTCGTAACCTATTTCATAACAGTAAAATGACGATTCCAGGTCACTTATTAAAACCCCTTCCTTAAGCCAGTCACCCAGGAATTTCGAAGCCCTTGTATAGCGGTTTTCGTCATTATTGTCCTCATCATTGTCCTTGCCGAAATCAATGCGGATTATATTGTAAGGGCTTTTTTTGTAAAGGTCTTCTTTGAGTTCCGGCGTAACAATATCATAAGGCGGCGCCATTGAAGCGGATCCATCCACCTTTTGAGGGTTATACAACGTGCCTTTAAAAGGAATTACTGTTGCCATGATTCCGGTTTCCTGAAAAATGAACAGTATCTTAACATTGAGTTCGTGGAAATTTCAAATTCCACCAGACTGACAATTTACAGTGAGATGTTGCTTTTCATATCCTGTAAAACTAAAATATGTTGGTAATGTCATTACTCAAAAAAGTTACAGACTATCTCAGGCTTATCAAGTTTTCCCACTCCGTGTTTGCGCTTCCGTTTGCGTTTACATCTGCGCTTATCGCGGCAGGGGGGATTCCTACGCCGAATCAAATATTCTGGATATCTGTTGCAATGATAGGTGGCCGCTCGGGCGCAATGGGAATGAACAGGATTATTGACCGGAAGACTGACGCGCTTAATCCAAGGACCAAAAACAGGGAACTTCCAAGAGGAGCTATAAGGACATGGGAGGTGTCTTTCTTTACTGTAGTCGCTTTCGCTTTTTTGCTGATCGCTGCGTATAAACTCAACCCGCTTTGTTTTAAGGTTTCCCCGTTAGTCCTCTTTGTGCTTCTTACTTATTCGTTTACCAAGAGATTCACATGGCTCTGTCATATAGCGCTTGGGATTGCCCTTTCTCTCGCTCCTATGGGAGCGTGGATTGCAGTCACAGGGACTTTTGATCCTAAAATCCTGCCTCTCTGTTTCGCAGTTATGTTCTGGGTTGCGGGCTTTGACGCGCTGTACGGCTTGCAAGATATGGAGTTTGATAAAAAACAGGGCCTTTATTCCATCCCCAGTGTATTCGGTGTAAAACATTCTCTCTGGATAGCAAGGCTGTTTCATTTAATCACAATAGGGCTGCTTTGGAGTCTCATCCCTATTTTTGATTTAAGCGGCCTATATCTGTTAGGGGTCATAACGGCATCGGGACTTATGCTGTATGAGCATTCCCTTGTAAAGCCTACCGACCTCAGCAAGCTCAATATTGCCTTTTTTAATATGAACGGTTATATAAGCATCACGATTTTTGTGTTCACATTGTTTAATTATCTGGTCCCATTATAAAAAAAGCAGGCATAGATATAAGTGAACCGTCCTGTTTACTCCTTAATTTGAAAATACATAATACATCCCGCGATGCCGAAGACAAGAGGGCTTATCCATGGAGCAAGCCACGGTTGTAAAATACCCGTATTACCAAGAGAAATACTGATTGAATAGAGCAGCCAGTATAATACACTAACAATAATACCGAGACCTGCAGCCTTAATGCCGCCGCCCGGCCTCGAATTTAACACAAGGGCAAGTCCAATGAAGATCATGACAAAATTAATCGTGGGATAGGCGAGTTTTTCATAAAGTCTCACAGAATATTTCAGGTTCTTAAATCCCGCTCTTTCGAGCCGGGAATAGTAAGTATACAATTCCATAAAGTTCATTTCTTTGGGTTTCTTCATTTCTTCCCTGAATACTTTCGGCTCTTCCAGTGAGGTTGATATATACGAATCGTATTTCAATGTTGTATCATTTTGAAAGTCAAAGACTTTTACGTCTTTGAGATTCCACGCTCCATTGATCCACTCGGCTTCATTTGCCTCTATCCTTTTCCGCAATCCAAAAGAGGGATTGAAACTGAATATGCTTGTTTTCAGTATCCTGTTTTCATCTTCAATAAAGCCATCGATGCGGATCAAACTTCCGTCAGTCCCTTTCAGCCACAGCGCCTGTCTACTGTGAAGGATTTTGGGAGACTCCCTTAATATCCTGACCTTCCTTACCCATGAAGCCTTCCTCGTTGCAGCGGGAACAACGGTTTCACCTAAAAACAAAGCTGAAAGAGTAAGAATAACTCCCACTACAAGAAAACAGGAGAAAAGTTTTTTTGTGCTGCCTCCCGACGCCTTGATGACTATCGTTTCTTTCCATTTGGAGGCTATGCCGACAGTGATGAGGACAGAAAACAGTGAAGCAAACGGCAATGCATATAGCATGACCCTGGGAGCTTGCAGCAAAAGATACTGGACAATCAAGCTTAACGGAGGTTTTTTACTATAAAATTCCGTGGCCTTGTCAAAAAACTCCGCGATTATTGAAATAGCGGTTAACGTGAAAAGAACGATAGCGAAATATTTAATAAATTCTCTTAAAAAATATCTTCTCAGGATTCTCATAAATTAATCCTATAACCTTTTAATCGATTTGTCCCTGTACGCTATATAATAAAACAATACAGCCACAGCGCCGAAAAACATGTTCGCTACCCAGCCTCCCAGAAAGGTAGATATTTTCCCTGATTCCGCGAGACCTTCACCCAGTATTAAAAGCATATAGTAAAAAATAAGAAGCCCCATGCTTAACGAAAAACTGCCGAGCCGGCCTATCTTGCCCGCTTTGATGGAAAATGCAGGGCCGAGAATGCCGAATATTAAACATGCAAAAGGGAGAACAATCCTTCTGTTTAATTCAATTGACCATAATATGTTTTCACCGCGGCCTTTCCATAAATCCATGGTTTTAATCTCATCGGGATTTCTACTTGATACGGACTCGATGCCGGATGTAAGCACAAAATCATATTCAGCAAATGAAATTTCGGATGAACTGTTTTTTTTAAATGTGTGAATCATCCCCTTTTTCATACTCAATTTTATTAATCCTTCCTCGGGATTTGCGTTAATGACACCTTTTTCCGCAACTATTACCATTGGCTCATCTACGGATTTATTCGCATCTTTAAAAACAAAAATGCCTTTCAATTTATCCCTTGAAGGTATCTCTTTGACAAAGATAACAGTGTCCTTAAACACGTCCGAGAAGGTTTCTTCCTCAAGGGTCATGGATGCCTTTTTGATAATTGTTTCCTGCAAGACTTTTTTTAAGGAATGCATTCCCCGCGGCAACAGATAAAGGCTGATAAAAAAAACGATAAAAAAACATAGTGCTGAAAGCATAATCGCTGCCTTCGAGATGCCCCAAAAACTCATGCCGCTTCCTTTTAAGACGACTATCTCACCGTCGGTTGACATCCTTCCATAGGTAATAAATGCGGCTATGAGTATTGACATTGGAATGGAAAGCAGCAAAATAGACGGCTGCAAATACAAAAACACCTTCGCGATATCGATAAAGTCCGCTCCCTTGCCCATAAAAAGCCTTGTCATCCTGACAAACTTTTCCATAAAAAGAATCACTGACATGGAAAAGATTATTACCATTAAGTTGATGACCAGTTCTTTTAATATATATTTTTGAATTATCATGCCCGGGGCTTACATATCGTCAATTAACTTTTTCTCTGATTTTCACGAGTAACTGAAAAAATAATTATAACAGCTAACTTAAAGCAAAAGGTAGGTATGTCTTGTCAATGCGTTTTCCAGGGATGGCATATAGCAGGAAAGGATGAGGTCTTTTTACAGAATAGCGGCAGGGTAATCAAAGAAAAAGTCCGGTAACATGAACAGTTATTTTACCCGATATATAAAAAACAGGATACCCTGCCGCTTATCATCTCAAACTTTCTACAGCACAGGCAGGTAACGGTCCAACTCATAAGGATGAATCCTGATCCTGTAGTCGTCCCATTCCAGCTTCTTGCTGGTAATGAAGTTATTGAAAATGTGGTCTCCCAATGCCTTGCGCATGACCTCGCTCTTTTCCGCTACCTCTATGGCCTTAATAAGATTGCCGGGCAGCGAAGTTATGCCGAGTTTTTTCTTCTCTTTATCATCCAGGTTGAAAATATCTTTCTCTACCGGCTCGGGAAGTTTATATCCCTTTTCAATACCTTCCAGTCCCGCGGCGAGCATCACAGAAAACGCGAGATAGGGATTGCATGCCGGGTCAGGCGAACGGAGCTCAATCCTTGTCGCCTGTTCCTTCCCGGGTTTATACATAGGCACTCTCACGAGGGCCGAGCGGTTTCTCCTGGCCCATGCAACATACACCGGGGCCTCATATCCCGGAACAAGCCTCTTGTAGGAATTGACCCACTGATTTGCAAACGCGGTAATCTCGGGCGAATGTTTCAAAAGACCGGCAATATATTTCTTCGCCATATCCGAGAGGTTATATTTATCCTTGGCGTCATAGAATGCGTTTCTTTTGCCTTTGAAAAGCGACTGATGGGTATGCATTCCGCTTCCGTTCTGTCCAAATATCGGCTTGGGCATAAACGTCGCGTAACAGCCATACTTTGTCGCCACTTCCTTAACTACCACCCTGTACGTAATCACATTGTCAGCCATGGTTAACGCATCCGCATAACGCAGATCAATCTCATGCTGTGACGGGGCAACCTCATGGTGGGAGTATTCCACTTTTATACCCATTTCCTCCAGGGTAAGAACGGTTTCTCTTCTAAGGTCACTGGCGGCATCCAGTGTGGTAAGGTCAAAGTATCCACCCTCATCCAGTATTTCCGTGCCTTTAGAATCCTTGAAGTAAAAGAATTCAAGTTCAGGCCCAAGATAAAAAGTAAGCCCGCTTTTCTTTAATCTTTCCAGATTTCTTTTTAATGCGTAGCGGGGGTCTCCCTCGTAATGTGTACCGTCAGGATTTAAAATATCACAAAACATCCTTGCAACGGCCTTGTCCTTCGGCCTCCACGGAATAAGCTGGAAGGTGGTCGGGTCAGGCTTTGCAATCATATCACTTTCATCAATCCTCGCGTAGCCTTTAATGGACGACCCGTCAAACCCCATCCCTTCATCAAATGCGGTATCCAGTTCCTCACTTGTAACGGCAAAACTTTTTACCTGTCCCAGGATGTCCGTGAACCAAAACCTGATAAATTTCACATTGTGCTTTTTTACCAGATTTATTACATCAGCCTTTGTTTTTGCTTTTTGCCCTATCATTTCTTTCCTCCTTATAAATTTATAGTCCTAAATTATTCAAGGTAGTTGTAATGCTTTTATTTATACGCATATTATAGATACAATGTTTGTCAAATGAAAAATTTATCGTAAAACTTAAAGGCTCGCTTGCGATATTCAGGGAATATCCTGCCGGAACTTTCAAGCATATTATCTACATCATATACTCCCTCCTTTCCAAACCAATCTTTAATCATTTCGGGCTTAACCTCAATATGAAACTGGAGACCGTATACCTTGTCCCCGTACCTGAAAGCCTGATTCTGATAAACCTTTGACGAAGAAAGCCGTACGGCTTTTTGGGGAAGATCAAAAGTATCTCCGTGCCATTGAAATACTTCGGCATATGGCTCCTTATTAACCGCAAGGGATGAAAAAGCAGGATCTTCCATTCCATCCGGGGCGATATCAACCCTGTCCCAGCCCACTTCTTCTGTGCCTCCGGAATAAACATCCGCTTTAAGGGCATGAGCTATCATCTGCGCGCCAAGGCAGATTCCCAGC
>JAUVPO010000191.1 GCA_030598625.1 Deferribacteres bacterium
GAAAAACAGGGGAAGTGGTTGTAACGGCCTTTTCGGTTGAAGGGATGCCGCTGCTGAGGTTCAGGACCGGTGACGTCAGTTTCCTCGTGGATGAACCATGTGAATGCGGAAGGTATTCGCAGCGTCTCGGACCCATAATCGGCAGGAAAAAACAGATGATCAAATACAGGGGCACTACCCTGTATCCCCACGCCATATATTCCGTATTGGATGAGATTCCCGATGTCAGTGATTATTATATTTCCGTGAGCAGTGATTTTGACCTTTCCGACGTGTTGAATGTTCACGTTTCCCTGAGTAACGGGTCATATCCGCCTGACAGGATTATGGACAGGCTTCAGGCAAGACTCCGCGTAAGGCCCGAGGTAGTTATTTCCACTGATGAGGAGATCAAAAAACGGATATCACCTGCGACTTCACGCAAAATAAACCGTTTTATAGATATGAGAAGCCATTAAATGATGAGTTGTCAGAACCGCATATACGGGGCCGAGTTCTCCAAAAGGGAAATAGAAAAAACCGTTGGAACCAACAGGCTCTTGTCCATGGAGATAGAGTTTAACCGAAACTGCAACTTTAACTGTATTTACTGTTACGTGCAGAATGATTCAAACGGCAGAAAAGAACTGTCCGCAGAGGAAAGCCGTGGTGCAATAAAACAGGCCGGAGAGTTGGGCGCGCGAAAGATCATTATACTTGGCGGGGAGCCGATGCTTTATCCCCCCATAATGGAAATGCTCCGTTTCATAAAAGGACTCGGCATGGAAATAGAGATGTTCACGAATGGAACGAACATTACACCGTCCGTGGCAAAGACATTGTCTGACCTCGGCGTTGTTGTTGTGCTGAAAATGAATACATCCGACGAAAAACTCCAGGACGTACTTTCAGGCAGGAAGGATGCTTACAGGCATATTCAGAAGGCATTTAATAATCTGAAGGATGCCGGATATCCCTATAGTTGTTCGATGGGAATAAGCACGATCATATGCAAACAGAATTTCAGTGAGCTTATCGGAATGTGGGAGTGGATGAGGGAGCAGAAGATAGACCCGTATATCGAAATGATTACCCCGCAGGGCAAAGCAAGAGAAAACGGCATGCTTGAAATTGACCCCGGCAGGATAAAAGAGCTGTTTGAAAAGATTTCACAAATCGACCGGGAAAAATACGGATACAACTGGAAACCGCAGCCGCCCCTTATTGGGGGACAGTGCCTGAGGCACCAGTTTTCCTGTGCCGTAAACGCCTATGGCGATGTCCTGCCATGTATCGGGGTCACAATACCTGTAGGCAATATAAGAGAGAGTAAACTTTCAGACATCCTCAAAGACAGTGAGATAATCCAGGAACTGAGAAATTACAAAAAGACAATAAAGGGACCGTGCAGTAAATGCGAAAGCAGCAATGAATGCTACGGCTGCCGAGGGGCGGCGTATCAGATGACAGGAGATTATCTTGCTTCGGACCCTTCATGCTGGAAAAATTCAGACCGGCGGAAGGACATTATCTCCCTGCCTGTGGAGGTTGACGGTCTTGTCCCTCACAAGCAGCCGATGCTTGTTGTGGACAGGCTGTTAGAGGTGAAGGAACGAGAGTCGGTTTCAGAGATTAAAATCTCGGAGGATTCAATATTTGTCGGAGAAGACGGCCGTCTGAATGAAGTCTCATATCCGGAGATATTTTCACAGGCAATAGCCGCTCAAAACGGGTTCAGGGAAATAGGTAACGGAGGCCCCCGTTCAGAAGGGCTCTTACTTGCAATAAAGAATATGGAGGTTATGGATAGCGCGTATGCCGGTGACAATTTAATAGTATCTGTTTTTAAAGCCGCCAGGTACAAGGGGTTCGGCATTATAAAGGGAAAGATTTTTAAAAGAGGAGATTTGATCGCCAGGGGTGAAATAAAAGTCTGGCATAGTGATAAGAACAATGGAGACAAATCAGGAATTCCAGGGAAAGATTAGAGCAATTATTCAATTTATTGTCAATTACTCTTAAGAATTACATCGGACATTAATCTTTTACTTTCTTAAATCCTTTTATTACATTGACTATTTCGGAGAAGACCATGAAAATCAAAAAGATTTTAATTGTTTTGCATATGTTTTTATTATTGTCTTTAATGACCTCTGCATGTCCCCCATTGGTAAAGGGCGATGTAGAGGCAGCGGGTGAAAAAGTAAATCATAAGATAACCGATCTGCTTCTTCAAATCGAGAGGAACATATCTGATTTTGAAACTCTGCAAACTGATTTTATCCAGGAAAAGAATCTGGCCATATTTAAAAACAAGATAACAATAAGAGGAAGAATTTATTTACAGAAACCCCGCAAAGTCGCCTGGCACGTTGATGAGCCGATAAAGTATTCCGTACTTATAACGGACAAATTAATCCGCCAGTGGGATGAAGGCACTGACCAGGTCCAGGAAATAGCTCTGTCTGATAATCCCGTTTTCCGTATTGTGACAGACCAATTAACCGCATGGTTTTCCGGGCGGTATGCGCAGCTTCTTGATGATTATAATGTGCATATTAATAAGCAGCATCCGCTGGAGATAGATTTTATCCCTAATGAAACTAATAAGGTAAAAAAGCTGATTGAATTCATTAAGGTTACATTCCGTGAAGACGAAAAGTATTTGCAGAAAATAAAATTTCAGGAGATCAGAGGGGACAGCACAACTATAATATTTAAAAATACGTTTTTTAATATTCCTCTTGATGAAAATGTTTTCAAGGTATCCCCCGTGGAACGACAGGGGTGGGACTTTAAAATTCAAGACCATAGCTATGTTTTTTTGCCTCACCTGAGATACGGATTTTGTTCGGACGGTGCAAAAAAGCGTGTTTGATAAATATTTCTCTCTTGCCTTCGATGGTATAAAAAATAAAAAAAGACTTACATGTGGAATTATAATCATTTTGACTCTTGTGGCCGTTATAGGTCTCAGCCAACTTGATTTTGACAGTGGTATTGAGTTGATGCTTCCTGACAAGGGCAACATCCACAAAATTATCAGTTTTCTCAGAAACTCAAATCTGACCAATAAGGTTGTCATATCTCTTTCATTAATATCTGAAGATAAAGACAAGAAAGATCTTATCAATGCTGTGGAGCAATTAGAGGGTTCGCTTAAACCGCCGTTGTTTACAAAGACTATATCAGGTGTATCCAGGACCGGGATAATGGACGAAATTTTGTTTTCAGATTATTTTGCAGAGATAGCAACGGAAAAAGACCTTCTGGATATAGACGATAAAATAAACCATGTTTACGTTTCCGAAAGGATGGAGGAGATATACAGGCATCTCTTAAGGCCTCAAAGTCTGTTTACCGCATCGATCCTGTATTCCGATCCTCTTGGAACAAAGCTTCTTTTGCTTGATAAATTAAAGAAGCAGACTGCTTTTACAGATTATAATGTCAGCATAGAAGAAGATCATTTTATCAGTTCCGACGGGCGCCATGCCATGATAATAGCCACTACCCCCGTGGCTTTCATGGACAGTTTCGGCTCTAAAAAGCTTATACAGACTCTTAAGGCTAAAATAGGTCAGTTGCCCGCGTATATTTCCGCTGATATTGTCAGCGGACATCTTCGTTCCCTTAGCAATGAAAAGGTAATTAAACGCGATATCCGTTTGACCATCGCTGTTGCATCAGTTGCTTTTCTGCTTTTATTCTTTATTGTCTTCCGCGATATAAGAACTATCTTTGTGTTTCTCATTCCGGTCTTTGCGGCGATTTTATCAGTGAACCTGTCAAATTTAATCATGAGGGACCTTGCTTACTGGATCGTGGGATTAGGCACTGCAATTGCCGGTATTGCCATGGATTACGGGATACATATATTTACAGCGGTAAGGAACAGGGGAAACTCCTCCGGGGTAATCAGACATGTGGCAAGGCCTATATCCATAGGCGCCATAACGACGATTGGTATTTTTGCCGCTTTTTTCTTTTCCGATATTCAGGGATATCATCAATTAGCCTTATTCTCTATTCTCAGCATAGTATTTTCGGTTTTATTGGCGCTCTTTATCCTGCCGCATTTTCTTTCTAAGGGAGAATGGATATTTAACCGGGAGTGGAACGCTCACAAACAGAAC
>JAUVPO010000124.1 GCA_030598625.1 Deferribacteres bacterium
CGATTTTTTCAACTGATTCCTCGTTGTCCGGCAGCCCCGAAGTCTTTGTTATTTCCCTTACATGACCCTGAATGCTTTCAGGGATCTGGTCAAAAAACTCTCCCATGTTGTCCTCCTTTTTTACTTACTCAAGTTTTCATTAACACCTGAACCGTCTAAGCTATTCGGTATTTCTGGTTATTTACTTTAGACCTGAAAATTAGAATACGAAAAAGCCTGATTTTGTTATAATTCCACTATGCTTACTATAGGTCTTACCGGCAATTTCGGGATGGGAAAGACCACGGTCCTCCGGTTATTTCGCAGGTCAGGCGCGTTTACCTACGATGTAGATGAATTCGTGCACAACATCCTGAAAAAACCTGCAATAATAAAAAAAGCCGCTGATATTCTCGGGGAGGATGTCCTTACAAAAAAGCAGGCAAATATCTCGATAGACAAAAAACGCGCTGCGGATATAATTTTCCACATGCCTGAAAAACGGAAAGCCATTGAAAAGATAATCCATCCCGAAGTCATGAAGGCCGTAAAACTTGCTGAATCGGAAACACTGAAAAGGAAGCCGTCCGCAATTATCATCTTTGAAGTGCCTTTATTATTCGAGGCCGGCTATGAAAGCGATTTTGACAGGATAGTGGTCGTCCACTGCCGACGGAATACCGCTTTAACCAGACTTGCGAAAAAAGGGTTTTCAAAAGATGAGGCGCTCAGGAGAATCCGGACTCAAATGTTTATAACCGCAAAGAAAAAAATGGCGGATTTTGTTATAGACAATAATGACGACATGAAAAAAACAGAACTGCAGGTCAAACGCATTTTTGAAAAAATCAGAAGTATAGGTTAACTTCAGCTTGACCCCTGCTACGACAGGTCTTCAAAATGGGTCAGCTTCTTGAACTCCTGATAGCGGTCCTTTATTTCCTGGTAATCAAGGCTTTTTATCCTGTCAAGGCTGAAGGCTTCAACATTATAAGACGCCATAACGCTCCCAAAAATTATTGCCTTCCTTATATTTGATTCCTCAAAATTCATGGTATTGGAGAGGTAACCCATGAACCCCCCTCCAAAACAATCACCGGCGCCCGTGGGATCAAAAATGGATTCCAGCGGATATGCCGGGGCCGAGAATATCCTGTCACCGCTGAACATAAGAGCGCCGTATTCTCCCTGTTTTATAATCAGTGTTTTCGGACCGAATGAAAGTATAATGCTTGCAGCTTTTACAAGGTTGGGCTCCCCTGACAGCTCCCTGGCCTCCCCGTCGTTAATAAGGAGGATATCAACCAGTTTAAGTGTCTTAAGTAGAGACTCCCTCTTACCCTCTATCCAGAAATTCATCGTGTCACATGCGACAAGCGCCGGCTTATTGACCTGCTCAAGCACCTCTCTCTGTAAATCAGGGTCTATGTTTGCGAGAAAAACGATCTTCTTGTCCTTATAATTTTCCGGGAGTTTCGGCTTAAATGACTGAAAGACGTTGAGCTGGGTGTCGAGTGTACGCGCCTCGTTCAGTTCATACCCGTACTCGCCTTTCCACCGGAATGTCTTTCCATCCTGCTTTTCTATCCCCTCGATATCAATCTTTCGGCTTTTCAAAAACGTCAGGTGTTTCTCAGGGAAATCAGTCCCGACAACAGCGACGAGGGAAACCTCCGTAAAATAACTTGCCGCAGTGGAAAAATATGTTGCAGAACCCCCGAGTACCTCATCAACTTCACCAAACGGCGTTTTTACAGAATCAAACGCGACAGAACCTACTACAAGTAACGACATAATTTGCCTCCGAATGTTTTTATTTATGCAAATGACTGTAGTTTATAAACAGACTCTATTTAAAGGTATATGTTATAACTTATAATGTTTTTTACTTCCTTTGCGGCTCAAAAATAACCTTGATCGAATCCCCGGCCTCCGCCACAAGTTTAAAACCCGGCCCTCCCTGGTCAAAAGGCAGTTTGTGCGTGATCATTTCATTCAGTTCCACCCTCCGGCTGCTCATCAATTTTACGGCGGTTTCAATATCCAGAGGGCCGGCGCCGTAAGAAGTCATCAGGGTTATCTCGTTGCGCCAGAGGTCATTCATCGGAACCGGGACCATTACTTCCGGTTCCGGCACCGCGAAATATAAAACCTTCCCCCCCCGGTCAACACAATTCAATGCCCCGGTCGAAGCCGCAAGGGCCCCGGCGCACACAATAACCAGGTCGGCAAGTCTGTTGTCATTCACCTCTAAAAGGCGTTCCCGGACATCTTCTTTCGCATTTATCACCGTATCAGCGCCAAAACGTCTTGCCGCATCCATACGGTATTCATTAATGTCTGAGGCGATAATCCGTCCCGCACCCGATGCACGGGCAAGATTTATATGGATAAGACCCGATATCCCGCTTCCGATTACCAGGACCGTCTGACCCGGTCTGATACGGGCCAGTCTCTGTCCCCGGACCACACAGGCCAGAGGCTCTATGAAAGTGCCCTCTTCAAAAGACATATTTTCAGGAAGGATGTATACGCCACTTTGAACATTTATCTCAGGAACACGTATGTACTCTGAAAACCCTCCCGGATCATAATTTGTCCTGTGCAGGGTTTCACACGCGGTATGAAAACCATGAAGACAGTAATAACATGTATTGCAAGGCACATGGTGCGATACAAAGACCCTGTCACCTTTTTTGTATTTTTCAACACCCTCTCCAATTTCCACGATCTCACCGGTAATTTCATGCCCCAGCACCCGCGGGGCCTTTTTAATGCGATACCATTCCATAACATCGCTTCCGCATATGCCGCTTGCAACGACCTTTAGCAGGAGCTCTCCATAGCCGATTTTTGGAACAGGCATCTCCTCGACCCGCACATCCCTGTTGTTGTAATACATCAATACTCGCATGGTTTCCATCTGAAACAAAAAAGACGATTCTTTGCTACTTTTGTCCGCTCTTGTTTTTTACTTCCATGAATATCTCGTTGGCCTGCTTCGGCGTCGCCTTCCTGTGAATGACCGCATGTAACGCCTTCATCATCGCAACAGGATGCTCGTGCTGCCAGCAATTCCTTCCGAGATTTATTCCTGCCGCACCCTTCTGAATACCGTCGTATACAAAATTGAAGGCTTCCAGTTCCGTCTCGCATTTAGGTCCTCCGGCTATGACTATCGGCACCGGACACCCGTTTATCACCTTTTCAAAATCTTCACACCAGTAGGTTTTCACGACCCTTGCACCGAGCTCAGCGGCAATCCTGCTGCATAACGCCAGGTAGCGCGCATCTCTTTTTGCAAGCTCTTTGCCGACGGCCGTAACCGCCATTACCGGAATGCCGTAGTCCTCACATTCATCAACGAGCCTTCCAAGGTTTAAGAGTGTTTGTCTTTCATGCTTGCTTCCTACAAAAATCGACATACCTACGGCAGCCGCGTTCAAACGGATAACCTCTTCAACCGATGTGGTCAATCCTTCATTTGCCAGGTCATCTCCAATTACACTGGTCCCTCCCGATACCCTGAGAATGACAGGTTTACTCGTGACAGGGTTAATGGCATTGCGCAATACACCCCTTGTAACGAACAACGCATCGGCATACTTCAAAAGAGGTTTGATAGTCTCACCCGGTCTCTCCAGACAACGGGTAGGTCCAAGAAAATATCCGTGATCAATCGGAAGGAAAAAACAGTGACCATCCGGTTGAATAAGTTGTGCCATACGATTCTCCATTCCCCAATCCATAATAAATCCTCCTTATCCTTTGATTAATTTAAGAGACACGATCACTCGCTTTTCCTATACTTGGCAGCGTCTTTTTTGAGCTTCAGGGTTTCCTCAAGCATCATTATATACTTGATATATTCCACTCCGAACTGTATGAGCTGCTCATAATCGTTTTTAATCCCCTCCACTGTTTTCTCATCAATATCAAAAACATTCAGGAAATCGCTATCAAATATATAATCCCTGAATTTATCAAGATCATAGCTGGCCATGTAAAACTGGATCTGTTTCTTGGGATCAAGTTCATGCCCCGGCAGATTTTTCCTTAACTGAAGGGTCTTCCAGCCCATGTTGACCCTGTCATATAAGTCAACTTCCTGGTCCTTTCTCCATGCAGCTATTGTCCACTGTTTCTTTTCATCAAAACCAAAGCAGTGGGGCTCTTTTATGAAAAAATAAAATTCTTCTTCTTCTACCGCGCCGTCTTTCCCACCCTTCTTCATTGTCCCCTGCCCTACCGGATAATACCGGCAGTTGGCCGGACGGTCGGTATATACCGTGCATCCTTTATCCGTTACAAAGGGGCATTTTCTTTCCTCATCATCATTCATTTTAAGTATTGCATACGGATGCGAAGACTTTTCATCGATCTTCATATAAGTGTATGTTCCAAGGAAATCATCCGAGGGCAATCCCAGTCTTTTTTTCAATCTTACAACGTCGTAGGGTGTCAGAACGATTTCTATGTTACTGCAGCATTTCGTAAAACATTTAATGTCTTTATGACACCGGAATTTAAATTTTGTATCCACAGACAACTTAGTCATCACTACTGAATCCATTTTACGCATTTGTTTAATCTCCTTTAATTTAGGTCGGAAGTAAAATTATAACAATATTAATGAAGATAAATCCAAAAATATTATAAGATTGACAGGCCGTGCTGAAGGGTGTAAATTCTTACCTATAGGAAAGTGATTATTCCTTTACGGTTCCGCGATGAAGGAAAAGCTGTATAAATCTTATTTTAGTAAAACTAAAAAATACGCATTTCCGTTTGTTGTCGTCATGTTCTGCATTATGATGGAAGCGTTATCGCAGGCAAAAGGAACTATTAACACTATGCCGGAATATAAGTCGGAAACGATCAAACTGCCCGAACCCCAGCAAGATAGTAATACATCAATTGAAGAAGCCTTGCTTAAAAGAAGATCTGTCAGGAGATACAAAGACGGCCCGCTGACGCTTGCAGAAGTTTCGCAGCTTCTCTGGGCCGCCCAGGGTATTACAAACCCGGAGGGTCTCAGGACAGCCCCTTCCGCCGGGGCGCTTTATCCGCTTGAAATTTATGTTGTCGCCGGAAATGTGAATGGCCTTCCTGATGGAGTTTATAGTTATAAGCCATATAAGCATGAATTATTAAGAGTCATAAGCGGCGACAAAAGGAATGAATTGTGTAATGCGGCTCTGGGCCAGACTTCTGTAAGGAATGCCGCGGCAGTCATTGTGTTTTCCGCATTCTACGAACGAACAACCATGAAATACGGCGACAGAGGCATTAAATATGTACATATTGAAACCGGTCATGCAGCCCAGAATGTCTTTTTGCAGGCCGTTGCCCTCACCCTCGGAACAGTAGTCATCGGGGCCTTTTATGATGACGCGATTAAAGAGGTCCTGAAGATGTCCGATAATGAACAGCCGCTTTATATAATGCCGGTGGGAAGAATGAAATGAGAGTTGTGTCGTCAAAAAAGGAATTGAAAGAAAAATTCATACGGGACCTTACCCCTTCGGAAAAGATCTTCTTCCTGAATAAAGCAAGAGAGGCAATTGCTCAAAAAAGGTATCCGGCAGGCGAAGCTCTGTTTCACTATTGTTATTTCCTCACTCTTAGAGAACGAATGCGCGGAATCAGTTCAGCAGGGGGTGAAGGATATATGAGATTCCTCCTGGTAGAAGGGACAAAAGATTTAGAAGAGGCGATCAGGATGTATGAAGACATATTGGAGAAAAACAAACTGTCCACCCCTGATCCGGAGGGTTACAAGTTTATAGAGCATTTTTCAGAATGAAAGTTCCCCGCTGTCTCGAACAGAAATAACAGGGGTCGCACCTTGACAATGGATGGTTAAGCCATCTCTCATTTATTTAAAGGTTTAATGCAAAGCATATAGCGCTTTGAAGTTCAGCAAGCTTATTTTTGGATAAAGTGGTAATTAATGGTCCGACTTTCGCTTTTGAAACTGTTTGAATGTGGTCACAGTTAATAGCACAG
>JAUVPO010000177.1 GCA_030598625.1 Deferribacteres bacterium
CAGCACGTCTTTGTCCGGTTTGATTTTTGAAACTATCGCTTCATAATCTTTAATATTTAATATGGCCTTTCTGTTTATTTCCTGTATCACATCGCCGGGCCTGAGGGAGGTTTCCGCGGGGCTTCCGCTTTTAATATCCATAACAACAATCCCTCTTATTTTTTCGGGGATACTTAACTGTCTGTATATGTCCGGGGTCAAATTCTGAACTCTGACCCCTTTAAGGGCATTTTTATATTCAGCCCGGGCATTTTGGGTGTCCTCAGACAGTTCGCCTATTGTGACGTTCAGGGTTTCAGTTTTACCGTCTCTGATTATCTTGATTTTGACTTTTTCGCCGGGCTGCGTACCTGCTGTAATATTTCTAAGGTGATACGGCTCGTTTACTTTTTTGCCTTTGAATTCAATTATTACGTCGCCGCGCATAAGCCCCGCTTTCTTTGCGGGACTGCCCTCGACAACGTCAGCCACGAGTGTTCCGTAATCTTTTTCAAGTCCGAACTGTTGGGCCAGTTCATGGGTTATGGACTGTATTGATACCCCGAGCCATCCCCTTATGACCTTTCCTTTCTCGATCAGGCTGTTCATAACGGTCTTTGCCATGTTGCTCGGGATTGCAAAACCAATCCCCTGGTATCCACCGGTTGTGCTGAATATGGCGGTATTTATCCCCACAAGTTCTCCTCGAACATTGACTAAGGCGCCGCCGGAATTTCCGGGATTAATCGCGGCATCTGTCTGAATAAAGTCTTCATAATCGGCAATCCCCACATTCGCCCTTCCTACCGCGCTGACTATGCCCATTGTAATTGTCTGGCTCAGGGCATACGGGTTTCCGATTGCAAGCACCAGTTCCCCCACCATAAGCTCATCGGAATTGCCCATCTCCAGGGTGGTAAGATTCCGGGCGTCTATTTTAATGACGGCCAGGTCTGTTTTCGGGTCACTGCCTATTACCCTGCCGGTGAATTCCTTTTTGTCCGAGAGCCGGACCTTTATCTTATCCGCGTTTTTGATGACGTGATTATTCGTCAGGATATACCCGTCGGACGAGACAATGACTCCTGAACCAAGGCTCATTGATTTGCGTTCTCTCGGGGTCCCGGGATGTCCGAACCTGTCGCCGAAGAACCTTCTGAAAAGCGGGTCATCATATAAAGGGGCGAAAGGAGTTTCCATGAGCTTTTCGGTTTTTATAGTCGAGACGTTCACTACTGCAGGCTTGACTACTTCCGCTACTTCAGCCAGCGCCTTTCCTGTTTTTGTAAGACAGTCGGCGGTCTCCTTAGAGATGCCCGATGTCTTGAAAAAGGCACAGGATTGTCGGGCAAAAAGAGGGACCAGCGCCATATTTAATAAAAATAGCAGTGTGATAATCAATAATGCATTTCCGGGTTTTGTTTTGGGGATAAACATGTTTTCTCCTTGATGTTAAATTATTACGCTTGAATCTTCAGGTACTTCTACAGATTATATATGCAAAAAATGTATGGAGTCAAATGCGGGATGGATTGGGGAAGGGGATTTACAAATGCGGTTTCTTTAATTATTATTAATCATGCCGGAGAAGACGTTATACGGGGGCTTTAGTTGAAAAAAATCAGGGTGGCGCTTGCGCAAATAAATCCTACTGTCGGCGACCTTTCAGGAAACGTAAAAAAAATAGTCTCCAATATCAGGAAGGCAAAAAAAATAAAAGCGGATATTGTTGCCTTTCCCGAACTCGTCGTGACCGGATATCCTCCCGAAGACCTTTTATTGAAACCACAGTTTATTCAGGAAAATATTGACGCCCTTCATGAAATAGAAGCTGCAACGCGGGATATCGTCGCCATAGTAGGTTTTGTAGATGGAAACGGAGGAATTTTCAATGCGGCCGCGGTAATATCAAACGGCAAACTTGTTGATATATATCACAAAAAATGTCTGCCCAACTACGGGGTATTTGATGAATTCCGCTATTTCCGGATTGGTAAAAGATATCCTGTTTATAGTCTCGGCGGAGTTAATATCGGTTTGAACATCTGCGAGGACATATGGCACGAAAGCAGTCCGGTAAAAGTTCAAGCGATGTCAGGCGCGGAAATAATAATTAATATCAATGCGTCGCCTTATCATGTAGGGAAGGCGTCGTTCAGGGAAAACCTTGTAATGACCCGCGCCCTGCAATGCAACGTCGTAATTGTCTATGTAAATATGGTCGGCGGCCAGGACGAACTTGTATTTGACGGAGGCAGTTTTGTTGTTGACGGTAAAGGCGCTATTCTGGCAAAGGGAAAACAATTCAGTGAAGAATTGATCGCCGTTGATATTGATGTGCAAGGCGCAAAATTCGAGTTGTCCCGGAAAGATAAAAGAGAGCTGAAAACACTCATGGACAAAGATGAGTCAATTGACGAAATAAAAGTTCCTTCCGCTTTCTTACGAAAGCAGAAGCCCGCGATAAAAAGAAAAAGGAGGGTGAATCTCTCATCTGAAGAAGAGGTGTACCGCGCGCTTTTGCTCGGCACAAAGGATTACGTGACAAAAAACGACTTTACGGGGACCGTTATCGGCATGAGCGGAGGCATAGACTCCGCGTTAGTTGCGACGATTGCGGTTGACGCGCTCGGAAAGGAAAATGTTCGCGGATTGTTTATGCCTTCCATGTATACTTCAAAAGAAAGCCTTGAGGACGCTTATGGTCATGCAAAAAATCTTGGAATAAAAATTATAACTGTTCCCATCAATAAATTATTTAAGGTATATACTGATACCCTGTCGGAGAGCTTTAAAGGGATGGAGGCGGATATTACGGAAGAAAATCTTCAGGCAAGAATAAGGGGCAATATATTAATGGCCTTTTCCAATAAGTTCGGCTGGCTTGTGCTTACAACAGGTAACAAATCTGAAATGAGCGTCGGATACGCGACTTTGTACGGTGATATGGCCGGTGGATTTGCGGTGATAAAAGATGTGCCGAAGACTATGGTATATGAACTCTGTGAGTGGAGGAATAAAAAAGAGGGTAAGGATTTAATACCTGAAAGGATATTATGGAAGGAACCGACTGCCGAGCTTAAGCCGGACCAGAGAGATATAGACTCCCTTCCGCCTTATCCCTTGCTTGATCCTGTTTTGAAGGCTTACGTGGAAGAAGACAGGAGCTTTGATGAGATAATGAAAATGGGCTGTGATATAGCGTGTGCTCAATCGGTAATATCCAAGGTGGATCGTGCTGAATACAAGAGACGCCAGGCCCCTCCGGGGATAAAGATAACACCGAGGGCGTTCGGGAAAGACAGGCGGTTTCCGATAACGAACAGGTACAAGAGTTATTAGGCTCCGCTGCCTGTTAATTTATATATTTTTTGTAATAACGTTAAAAAAAAGGATTAAAGGGGGACCATGGCTAACGTTCGGTTATTTCTTGTCTTATTCGTAATAACTTTGTTCATTCCATTACATTCCTGCTCGGATAGTGACGGCAATCAGCCTGAAACCGTTTTCAGGCAATTGCCGGAGATCAGGGAGATAAGACCGCAAAGGCCAGTAAAGATAAAATTGAAGCGCAATGTGTCCGGCAGTTATTCCTGGGAACTGAGAGGTGACAACGCGGGCGCTATTATTGAGATTGATAAAAAAATGAGGGAATCCATAGAAAAATGAAATCCTGAAACTTTAAACTGTGCCATGGCACAGTTTTGTGTCGATTGATTCCCGTGTAATTCGACTTAAACTTCCTGTTTGAATAGTCGTTATTCCCTTCCAATTATCCCCTAACTATAAGTTTTAGCAATAAAAAATATCGGTCAACTTTTTTTACATTTTAATGGCACGTTTATTGCTTTTTTAACATATCAAGTATCGTAAAACGCCAAACCTGACAGTTGGAATCTGTTTATAAACTAAGCTTGTTTGTCATTCCTGCATACAGAGTAATGGCATTCAGACTATTTAGTGTCTGTTTATAAAGTGTCTTTTTCTGTCATTCCGGCTTGTCCGGAAGCTTTTTACAGAATGATTCCCGACAAGCCGGAATGACACTTTGAAAAATGTAAAGAACTGTTAGGGACAGTACAACAGTTATTAATTTAATCAGAAGCGGGCAATTAAAAAGGAACTTGATGTCATTAGGGATAGGCGCTTTACCGCAGACGGCAAAATCAAAAGTGTATTTATATTAAAAAAGGAGGAATTATGAAAAAACTATTAATAGTAATCTTTGCAATCGGGATAATTGCGGGGGTATCAAGTGCAGCTTCAGGTAGTATAACAGTGGACAGCGAACTATACTCTGGAGTTGATTATACGTCCGGTTATATTGTACCCTCAGAAGCAGGAACATATGAGTTTTTTATTAATAATGGCGCATGGAGCTCATCGTATGGATCGACGGATTGGATGTGGAATGTGAATATTTACCAGCTAAATACTGAGATGGAATATAAGCTTGGCACATTTACCACTTATACTACAGCGGATGACGCGCTTACTATGGAGAAG
>JAUVPO010000145.1 GCA_030598625.1 Deferribacteres bacterium
ATATTCCGTATATCCCTTTTCTTCAATCCGTGTTTTCTCAAGTTCGTCTATTTCCTTATAAATACTTCTTAACGACTCCGTATCCGTGGCCCTGAAATAGCGGGCATTGGTTTTTCCGGCGATCTTTTTCAATGTGTCTTCGTCTATTTCAATCCTGACACTTCTGTATACGGTATTGCCGAACATGTCTTTTGCGGGATACGGGACGGGTCCTTTTGACCCCGCGCCTATAGTATAAACTTTAACATTCAATGCAGCGGCCGCTTCTGACGCGGTAAGAGGCGATATCCTGCCGGCATTGTTTCTGCCGTCGGTAAGCAGGATAACGACCTTGCTCTTTGCTTCCGTGTCTTTCAACCTGTTAAGGGCCGAGCTGATTCCCGATCCTATGGCGGTGCCGTCTTCGATCATCCCTATTTTCACCCTGTCCATGTTCTGCATCAACCACGCGTAATCAAGCGTAAGAGGGGAAACCGTATATGCGCCGGAGGCAAAAGCTACAATTCCGATTCTGTCGGAGCTGCGGTTATCAATAAAGTCCCTTACAACATCCTTGACAACCTCAAGTCTGTTCTGACGCTTGCCCCCGAGTTTAAAATCTTCCGCGAGCATGCTTGTCGATGTATCAACAGAAAGCACAATATCAATGCCTTCCGTCTCCAGACTGGTTTCTTCAAGCATCAGCTGAGGCCTGCTCAGGGCAATGACAATCATAAAAAGGGCGGCAATCCTCAAAACAAAAATACCGTTATGAAGCCGCATCCTCAAAGTTGTCCGCAAACCGTTTAAGAGTTCACCCGTAGAAAACTGAAAGGCGGGCAATGCTTCGCCTCTCTTACCGAGCAATATCAGCACGGCTAAAACCGGCAGCAATATTAATAACCAGGGATTTTGAAGGTGCATTGTATTACTTTTCAACTGCAGGGGCGCGGCGCCCCTATTTCACATTAACAGTCTCCTTAGTTTGATCGACCAGTTTTTTGGCGGATTCATAGCTCGATTTAATTTCCCCTTCCCCGGGGCTGTACCTTGCAAATTTCACCATATCACAGTGTGACAGAAAAACCCTTAAAAGACTCTTTTGTCCGGATTGGAGTGCATCGCTATTTTTCAGACCGGACAAAAACTCCTCGGTAGTCATTTCCGGGGCCCTCAAGTCAAAACGGTCCTCCAGATAATGCCGGACAATACCGGAAAGCCCAAAATAATATTCCCTGGTTTTTCCCGTTTCTATGTAATCTTTGTCTTGCAGGTTTCTGAGAGCTTCATAGGCAATCTCATGGGCCGGGCGGGGTGGAGAAATGATATCTCCGGAACCATCCCTTTTCCTTAAGAAAAAAATAATTGCGGATACGGCAATTATTGCGACTATTGCCAAAATTATATAAAGATACGTCAGGTCCTGATGACCGAGAGGGCCTTTAATGTCCCGCAGCCCCGGAGTTTCGGCTTCCTTTTCATCAATGACGCTTTTTACCTCTATATCTATCTCTTCGGATTGAATCTCTTCCCAGGTTTTCTCATCTTTTGCTTTATACTTGATCGTTACAGAAGGAATCGTGAATATGCCTGTTTCATATATATCAAGGACATACCACTGGGTCAGCGTTCTATTGCTAAAGATGCCCCCTGTTGACGAACCGAAATCCTTGATTGAAAATTCAGCAAGATTTTCGCCGAAATCAGGAAACTCGACATCTATCCACTTTTTCGTTTTAACTTCAATCGTATATTTTATCCTGTCGCCAATGTCCGCGGAATTCCTGTTGACCTCAACCGTCACTGAAACGGGGACGTCATTTTCCGATTCATCAGCCGCACCGGCAACTCCCGTGATCAATAGCAATATCAATATTATGATTACCGGTTTAGCCCTTATTTCAAATCCTCCTCTCCCTCATTCGGAAAAATTTATATAATTCCTTCGCATAAGACATATCGGTCCGGACATTAATGTGGTCGACATTTATTGATTGCAAGAGCCTCTTTCTGTCATCAAATATTCTTTGTGAGTTGACGCGATACTCTTTTCTCACCGTTGGACTGGAAGTGTCAACGAGAAAACCCTTCCCTGTTTCAGCGTCTTCAAGTCTGATAATCCCCAGGGCCGGAAGTTCGGTTTCACGCGGGTCCGTTATTGAAACAGCAACAATGTCATGCCGTTTGTTGGCTATGGATAAGGGTTTCCTGTAGTCTCCGGCATAAAAATCGGAAATAACAAAAGAAACGGTGCGGCGGTTTGTTACCCGGCTTAAGTATTCCAGCGCGCAGGACATGTCCGTCCCTTTGCCTTCCGGCTCATAATACAGCGCCTCTCTGACTATCCTCAATACATGACTCATCCCTTTACGCGGAGGCACAAATTTCTCTATTCTGTCCGTAAAGGCTATGAGACCCACTTTATCATTATTTCTTACTGCCGAGACAGCAAGCAAAGAGCAGAGCTCTGCCGCAAGCTGCCTTTTGAGCTTGTTGACCGTTCCGAAATAAGATGATCCGGACATGTCAAGGACCGCCATTATTGTAAGCTCCCTTTCTTCGGTAAATTTCTTGACAAACGGATGTCCGGCGCGCGCCGTTACATTCCAGTCAATCGAGCGGATATCATCGCCGGGCTGGTATTCCCTGACCTCGTCAAACTCCATACCCCTGCCCTTGAATACGCTCTGATAATGGCCTGCGAATACATCCGTTACCATTCGCGCAGTGGTTATCTGGATCCTGCGGATCTGCTTTATTATTTCTCGGGGTATCATAAAAGCCTGGAGCTGACAGCTCAGGGAACTTCTACCTCTTCAAATATCCTTTTGATAATATCATCAGATGTCTTCTCCTCCGCCTCAGCTTCGTAACTGACAATAATCCTGTGTCTTAAAATATCCATGCCCACGGATTTCACATCCTGCGGCGTAACATAGCCCCTTCCCTGAATAAACGCGAATGCCTTTGAAGCAATATTCATATATATACTTGCCCGCGTTGACGCCCCGTACCTGATAAGCCCTGAAAGTTCATCCAGCCCGTATTTTTGAGGCTCCCTCGTAGCAAACACGATATCGAGAATATACTTCTCTATCTTTTCGTCCATATATATTTCATTTACCACACTTCTCGCTCTCTTTATGTCTTCAGGGTCAACCACTGCGGTCACGTCAATATTCTTACCGGTAAAGGCCATGCTCTTCATGATTCTGTGCTCTTCTTCAAAGGTCGGGTAAGTTATGTTTATCTTGAGCATAAACCTGTCGACCTGGGCCTCGGGCAGAGGGTATGTGCCTTCCTGCTCTATCGGGTTCTGGGTGGCAAGCACCAGGAAGGGTTCATCAAGAGGAAAAGTATTTTCGCCGATGGTAACCTGTCTTTCCTGCATCGCCTCTAAGAGAGCGCTCTGCACCTTTGCCGGGGCCCTGTTTATTTCATCCGCCAGAATGATATTCGCAAAGACCGGCCCTTTTTTGACGGTAAAGCTACCGTCCCTGGGATTATAAACAAGGGTCCCGATCAGATCAGCCGGGAGAAGGTCGGGGGTAAACTGGATTCTCTGAAACTTCGTCTTGATCGCACCGGATAAGACCTTTACGGAAAGGGTCTTTGCAAGACCCGGCACTCCTTCTATGAGTATATGGCCGTTTGCCAGGAGGGCAACGAGAAGTCTTTCAATAAGATATTTTTGTCCGATTATCACCTTTCCGAATTCACTCATCAGGTCTTGTACAAACGCGCTTTCTTCCCGCACCCTTTCGTTAATCGCCGTTATTCCTCCGTCAGCCATGAGTATACGCCTCCTTTATTTTTTACATTTTCCTTATCGCAGTTTCCATAACTTTTTAATATATATAAAAACAAAAACTTCTTTCAAGATTACCTGAAAGGGCAATTTGATTTTTTTCTGAGGTATCAGTAGAATAATAGATTGAAATTTGGAGGTCAATAGTCTTTTTCAAGCCCCCTGATATTCAGAAGAGGAAAGCATAATGACATATACTACATATCGTCCACGCAACAAGAAACGTAAAAGGACACACGGTTTTTTAAAGAGGATGAGCGCCCCAGGCGGGAGCAGGATAATAAAAAAAAGGCGCGCAAAAGGGCGTAAAAAACTGTCCGTATAATCAAAGGGTTCAAAGGATCAAGGGCTCAGGGATTCAAGTGAAGGAACCATTTTTCCCGGATCTGCTTTCGCTTGAAGTCCCGGACCATTGAATCCGAGAATCCTTTACTTTTGATTATCATACGGATTCTGACATAAGAATTTAATTGTTGTTAACTATTGTTTGAGGACAATTATATTGAAAGCACTGGCAATATTTGCTATTGAAAGTTATAAAAAACATATTTCGCCATTTCTGCCTCATTCCTGCAGGTTTTATCCGTCCTGCTCAAGTTATTGCATGGAGGCGGTGACACAGCATGGACTGACAAAGGGGCTGTGGCTTTTCACCAAACGAATTGTAAAGTGTCACCCCTTTTATCCAGGGGGATATGATCCCGTAAAACACCCGGATAATTCTTTGTAAAATTAAAAGTTAGAGAGAACCCATGGAAAAAAGAACGCTTTTAGCCGTTATACTGTCACTTATTGTATTGGTGGGCTGGTCCTTTTTGTTTCAGAAAAAACCGGTTCCGCCAAAAACCATGCCCTCAAAAGAGGCGCCTTCACCGTTAATGCCGGAACCCATGATCGAAAAAAAGGCCGAACAGCCTCCAGTACAGGCGCCGCGTGAATATCCTGTCGCAGAAGATACGGAAGCAATCGATGTCACAGTTGAAACAGACCTCTACAAAGCCGTTTTTTCCACTAAAGGGGCCATCATAAAATACTGGGAATTAAAAACCTACAGGGACAGCGATGACATGCCCGTGGTTCTTTTAAAAAAACCGGGGGTAGTTTCGCCGCTTGGCATTATCTTTGAGGGCGAAAACGGCAATTTGCCGCAAAAATTTATTTACAGCGCAAATACAGAAAAACTCATGCTCTCCGAGCGGGGAAACAATAAAGGAGAGGTGATTTTCACTTATGACCATAATGGCATGTATATCATGAAAAAATTCGTCTTTTACAATGACGACTTCAAGGTCGATCTCTCCATAGAGACTGTTAATACGCCGTCATATATGTTGCCGGTCGGTACCGACTTCGGAGTTTTCGATAAGGAACAGAGAGAACATAAAGGACCGGTTATGCTTACAGGTTCTGACAGGGAGGAATTTGACGAGGGGCTAAAAAGCACAAGGTTTTTTACTGAAAATATCCGCTGGATCGCACAGGAAGATAAATATTTTACCGCATCGATTGTTCCTGTTACTCCGGTTGAAGGCGCGACCGTCTGGAAAGAAGGCGATGCTGCCGAGATCGCGTTAACGCTTAAGCCTCAAAAACATAAATTTATCTTTTACGCCGGCCCCAAGGAATATGACAGGCTGAAGCTGCTAA
>JAUVPO010000159.1 GCA_030598625.1 Deferribacteres bacterium
AGCTTGAGTCTTCCGACTACAGAGAGGTCGTATCTTTTAGGATCAAAAAACAATCCTTCAAAAAGCGCCCTTGCATCCGCGATTGAGGGAGGCTCTCCAGGTCTGAGTTTTTTGTAGATCTCCACCAATGCCTCATCCGTGCTGCTCACTTTGTCCAGTAAAAGAGTGGCCCTCAAAGAAGGAAGATAGCGTATGCCGTCAATGAAAAGCAGTTGAAGTGAAGATATTTTTAAAGAGAATATTTTTTCTGCAATGTCTTCCGTAATTTCTTCATTGCTTTCCAGTATAACCTCTCCTGTCTCGGGGTCAATGATATCAGTCAAAGTAACTCTCCCGATAAGCTCTTCTTTTGCAATAAGGATTTCCTTAATGCCCGCGGCATTCATTTTCTTAACGGCCACTTTTGAAATTCTACCCCCTTCTTTAACTATCACTTCCTTTGTTTTTGGAACGTAGATGTTCTTGAATGCCCTCAACCCCACAAGTATATCCGTAACGCTTCGTGTTGCAACGCCTTTGTTGATCCTGATTTCTTCTATTGGATAATAGATTGTCAGAATCTTCTCTTCCGAATAACCCAGCGCCTTGAGTATAATTGTAGCGTGAAGTTTCTTTCTGCGGTCAATTCTTACATAAAGTGTATCTTTTGTGTCGAATTCAAAATCAAACCATGATCCTCTTGCAGGAATTATTCTGGCAGAAAAAATGACCTTTTCCCCCATCTGTGACTTGCCTTTATCATGGCTGAAAAATATTCCCGGAGAACGATGCAACTGACTGACAACAACTCTTTCAACGCCATTAATAACAAAAGTTCCTGTATCGGTCATCAAAGGGAGTTCCCCTAAATATACCTCCTGCTCCCTGGATTCCTTTAGTCGCTTTTGTCCTGAGTCTCCTTTTTCCCACAGATTAAGTTTTACCTTTATTTTAAGAGGAGCAGCATAGTTAATACCTTTATCAAGGCATTCCCTCAGCTCGTACTTCGGGGCGCCGGCCGCGTATTCAACAAACTCGATAGATGCCGTTTCATTGTAATCATGAATTGGGAATACACTTCTAAATGCCGCATGTAATCCCTTGTCTTCTCTCTGTTCAGGCGGAATATTTCCCTGCAAAAACCGTTGAAAAGAACGCTGTTGAATTTCTATAAGATTTGGAACAGTAAGTATCTGGGGTATTTTCCCATAATTTTTTCTTACCCTTAAACCTTCTGCCATAATTCTCCTTTTTCAGAAGGATTCGAGGATTCAGGTGAAGGTAAAATTGTATGAATTGATTTTACCACTTGACCCCTCGAATCCTTTATCCCTTGAATTCTTTTAAATTTATTTTAATTCTACTGTTGCGCCCTGCTCCTCGATCTTTGCCTTGATAGCATCCGCCTCTTCTTTGGATACTCCGGTCTTTATCGGTTTCGGAGCGCCGTCTACAAGCTCTTTCGCCTCTTTAAGTCCAAGACTTGTCAGTTCTCTCACTGCCTTGATGACCTGAATCTTCTTATCGCCGATAGTAGCCAGGATAACATCAAAGCTCGTTTTTTCTTCTTCAGCAGCGCCCCCTTCTGCTGCAGGAGCGCCCAGTGCTACCGCAACCGGAGCTGCCGCTGTCACACCATACCTGTCCTCAAATTCTTTAATAAACTCAGACATCTCCAGAATAGTCATTTTGTCAATAAAAGTAAAAACCTGGTCTTTTGAAACATTTGTATCAGCCATCTTTTCCTCCTCGTTATATTCAAGTTAAGAATCAAATTTTCTAATTTTCAAACAACCTCGATACTGTTTTTTCCTTATCACTCTCAAGTTAAACTTTTTTTGTTCTTTAACGCTTCTAACGCGTAAGCAAACTGTGCAACCGTTGAATTCAAAAGGCCGGCCAACTTGCTTACCGGTGACTGCATTGCGCCAATAAGCATCGATAATTGAATTTCCCTTGGCGGCAGCTGAGAAATAGCTTTTATTTGTTCAGGGGTACACATCCCGCCTTCAATAATTCCGCCTTTTATCTCGAGCTTATCATTGGCCTTGCTAAACTCAAGGACCTTCTTTACAAGGAGCGCGGGGTCATCATAACCCACGGCTATCCCTACGGGTCCGTTCAAGACATCTTTGGCGGCATCTACCTGAGTGCCTTCCGCCGCTCTCCTGGCAAGAGTGTTTTTTACAACTCTGTACTCAATTGAAGCCGATCTCAGCTTATCCCGCAAACCTGTCATCTCTTCAACATTAAGTCCGCGGTAACCTGTAAAGACAATTCCCTTTGCTTTCCCGAATTTGTCTTGAAGTTCCGAGACGATACGGATTTTATCTTCTTTATTCAACTCTTTCACCCCCTTCTTTATATCAGAGACTACAGGGTAGTTGAGCGGTAAGTATATGAGCGGGAAGCTATCTGACTTTCCTCTCTTACCTCTTTTACCTTTTGCTAAATTTCCGGTCTATGCAGGCCCACCCGGATCTCATCTGATATGAGTATTCCGCTTTGTTTAAGCAATCCCCCGCCGGCAGGGATTACACCCGCAGTCTCTGACTTATTTTTTATTCAAGCTCCCGGTTTTTAAACTAAAAACCAACAATATTATCAACGCCTATACAGATGCCAGACTTAAAACATTAACGGGAATTCCAACGCCGATTGTAGATGAAATGGAAATCTTTTTAAGATATTTTCCCTTGCTCGATGATGGCTTTGCTTTTTCAATAGATTTTATTACAGTCTTAGCATTATCAATAAGTTTTTCATTGTCAAAAGATACTTTGCCAATTGATACATGTACAACGCCGGCCTTTTCAGTCCTGTAATCGGCCCTGCCGGCAGTTATATCTTTTACAGCCTTTTCAACTTCAAAAGTGACCGTCCCCGACTTGGGGTTCGGCATGAGTCCTCTCGGTCCGAGAATTTTTCCGAGCTTGCCTACCATCCCCATAAGGTCCGGGGTCGATACAGCCTTGTCAAAGTCCAGCCACCCACTCCGGATCTTTTCAACAAGGTCCTCAGCCCCCACAAAATCAGCGCCTGCATTCTCAGCTTCCGTCGCTTTTTCTCCCTTGGCAAAAACGGCTACTCTTATTTTTTTACCAAGTCCATGAGGCAGAACCACGCTTCCTCTTACCATTTGGTCCGACTTTCTCGGGTCTACTCCAAGATTAAGGGCCAGATCAACTGTTTCATCAAAATTTGAATGAGCAAGCTGTTTGACCATATCAACCGCCTCTTTAATTTCATATTGTCTCGACCTATCTACTTTTTCCTTTGCACTCTTATGTTTTTTACTCATTAGTTCTCCCACAGCAATTGTCAATCAACAATTGCTAATTACCGGTTATTTCTACTCCCATACTTCTGGCCGTCCCCTTGATGGTCTCAACGGCATTCTCAATATCAAACGCATTAAGATCCGGTATCTTCGTGGTTGCAATTTCCCTCACTTGATCCATAGTAATCTTGCCAACTTTATCTTTATTGGGGGCGCCTGATCCTTTAATTATACCCGCCGCCTTCTTAATTAATTCAGATGCAGGAGGGGTTTTCAGAATAAAAGTAAAGGACCTGTCTTTGTATATCGTAAGAAGGGCCGGTATAATCGTATCTCCCATTGCCTGAGTCTGGGCGTTAAAAGCCTTACAGAAATCCATTATATTAATCCCGTGAGGACCAAGCGCCGGCCCTATCGGCGGCGCCGGGTTTGCTTTTCCCGCGGATATCTGAAGTTTCACCTGTGCCATCACTTCTTTTTTTGCCATCTAATCCTCCGAAAATTGTTATTCGTTACAAGTTCTCATTTTTTAAAGCCTTTCTTCCACTTCGCATAAATTATAACTTGTAACAATATTACGCTTTTTCTACCTGCAAAAAGTTCACTTCAACAGGGGTCTGTCTGCCGAATATAGTCACCATTACCCTCAATTTGTTGTGTACCTCGTCTATGTCATCTACAAACCCGTTGAAATTGGTAAAAGCGCCGTCTATTATTCTTACAATATCACCTTTATCAAACTGGGTCTTAACTTGAGTTGCAGGACCGCTTTCAATCTGCTGAACTATAACATCTATTTCTTCCTGTTGTACGGGTGTCGGCTTATCACCGCCGACGAACCCGGTGACCCTGGGGGTGCTGTTAACAATATGCCATGTTTCATCGTCAAGCTCCATATTTATAAGAATGTATCCGGGGTAAAACTTCCTTGCGGATTCCACCTTCTTCCCTGCTTTCAGTTCCATAACTTTTTCTGTGGGAATCAGAATCTGGTCAATCTTATCACTAAGCCCTCTTCTTTGTACATTATCCGCAATCGTTAACTTTACCTTTTCCTCAAAGCCCGAATACGTATGTACCACATACCATTTCTTTTCCATGATTTCTCCTACTTTACGATCGTGCTGATCAGCCTTGAAAGTAACATATCAATAAGCCCTAAAAATGTCGCGACTATTAATACCAAAACCACTACGACCTTTGTAGAACCAATTACTTCATCTCTTGAAGGAAATGCCACTTTCTTCAACTCAATCTTTACTTCTTTAAAAAAATTTTTTATCTTGCCAAACACCGTTCCATCCCTTCATTAAATACAATTTTAAAATGGCAGGCCAGGAGGGATTCGAACCCCCAACCCTCGGATTTGGAGTCCGACGCTCTAGCCGTTAGAGCTACTGGCCTACTTATCCTTGAGCACTGGTCACAGATCAAGGAACCCGGAGCATAAAAAGTAAAAGCCCGTGTTCTGATGTATGTATTGCCTGGTATGTATTTAAGCCTTCGTCTCTTTATGCTCAACATGCTTTCGACAATGTCTACAGTATTTCTTGAGAGCAAGCTTTCCCGTAGTATTTTTTTTGTTCTTTGTAGTTGAATAATTTTTATTTTTGCAGCTGGTACATTGTAAAAGTATTATATCCTGCATTCTTCCGTCCTCTGTGTTCCATCACCCGTGTCCGCTGATTGTTTTTCCACGGTCACGTTAAACAGACACGCTTCACGTTTTTTATTCTATTACTTCCGTAACCACTCCCGC